>JAICEH010000063.1 GCA_025924275.1 Gemmatimonadales bacterium
CCGTCGTCGACCACCACCACCTCGTAGGCGTCGGGCTCCGGCCGGAACGCCTCGGCGCAGAGCCGGAGGAATTCGGGCAGGTTCTCCGCCTCGTCCTTGGCGGGGACGAGGAGGCTGACGCGGGGCGCGGGGCCGCCCGGCGAGGCGAGGGTCATACCCGCTTCCGCATCCGGGCGGGCAGGATGCCGAGCTGGTCCCGGTACTTCGCCACGGTGCGGCGGGCGATCTTGATGCCCTGCTCCTGGAACAGGTGCACGATCTGCTGGTCCGTGAGCGGCTTCGCCGGGTTCTCGTCGGCCACCATCTTCTCGAGCTTGGCCCGGATGGAGCGGGCGCTCGCGTCCTCCCCCGAGGCGGTGGCGAGGGCGCTCGAGAAGAAGAACTTGAGCGGCAGCACCCCGCGCGGGGTCTGCACGTACTTCTCGTTGGTCACCCGGCTCACGGTGGACTCGTGCATGTTGATCACCTCCGCCACCTCGCGGAGGGTGAGCGGCTTGAGGTACTCGATCCCCTTCTCGAAGAACTCGCGCTGCCGGTCCACGATGAAGTTCATCACCTTGAGCATCGTCTGCCGGCGCTGCTCGATGGCCTGGATCATCCAGTTCGCGCTGTTGAGCTTCGAGGTGATGAACTCGCGGTTCTCCTGGGTCATCTTCTTCTTGTCGCGCGCGATCTCCTGGTAGGTGCGCGAGAGCCGGAGCCGCGGCATCCCCTGGTCGTTCAGGAACACGCGGTACTGGCCGTCCACCTTCTCGACCACCAGGTCGGGCGTGATGTACCCCTCGTTCCCCGCGGAGTGCTTGAGCCCGGGCTTGGGGTCGAGCCGCGCGAGCCGGTCCGCGGCGGCCTGCACGTCGGCGGGCTGCACGCCGAACCGGCGGGCCAGGTCGTTCCACCGGTGGGCGATCAGGTCCGGGAAGGCCTGGTCCACCAGCCGGAAGGTGAGCGAGGTGGTATCCCCGTCCTGCCGGAGCTGGAGGAGGAGGCACTCCCGGAGGTCCCGCGCGCCCACCCCCGGCGGGTCGAGATGCTGGAGGATCGCCAGCATCTCCTCGGCCTCGACCAGGGTGTAGAGCGGGAGGTCCTCGTCGCCCGCCGCCGGTGCGTCGGTCTCGTCGGCCTCGCCCGGCTCGGGTTCCTCGCGGCGCGCGTGGGCCCGCACCAGCTCGTTCACCGATGCCACGATCTCCTCGAGGGTGGCGGCCAGGTAGCCATCCTCCTTCACGGTCCCCAGGAACTCCTCGCTGAGGAGCCGCTGGCGGGGCGAGAGGTCGAGCATCCGGAGCTGCTCCCGGAGGTAGTCGATCAGGTCGGTGGTCTCGACCGTCACCGGCTCGGCATACTCGAGCGCCTCGAACTGCTCGCGCTGGCCGCCCACCTCGAACCCGTTGAGCAGGATCTCCTCCCAGTCGACCTCCTCCTCCTTCTCCTTCTCCGCCTTCTCGGCGTCGGCGGTCTTCTCGGCCGTCCCCTCCTCCTCCTCGGGCTCGACGAGCTCGAGGAACGGGTTGCCCAGCAGCTCCTGCTTCAGGTGCTGCTGCAGGTCCATCATCGGCATGTAGAGCAGGTCCATGGCCTGGTACAGCCGGGGATTGACCCGGAGTTCCTGCCGGAGCCCGGTGTGCTGCCCCAGTCCCTGTCGCATCACGCCGCCTCCATCCGCGCCCGGAGCCGGGCGGTCAGGGTCGGTCCGAGATAGACCTGCGACACCCGGTCGTCGAAGACCAGTTCCCGCACCGTGCCGGCCGCCTGCACGCGGCCTTCGAACATGATGTACGCGCGATCCACGATGTCCAGCGTCTGTTCCACGTTGTGGTCCGTGATGAGGACGCCGATGCCCCGGTGCCGGAGCCCGGCGACGATGGTCTGGATGTCGTGCACCGCGATCGGATCCACCCCGGCGAACGGCTCGTCGAGCAGCATGAACTTGGGCCGGGTCACCAGGGCCCGGGTGATCTCGAGCCGCCGCCGCTCCCCGCCGCTCAGGCTGTAGGCCCGGTTGCCGCGGAGATGGCGGATGGACAGCTCATCGAGGAGTCCCTCCAGCCGCTCCCGGCGCTCCGCCGCCGAGAGGGGCAGGGTCTCCAGGATCGCGAGGATGTTCTCCTCGACCGTCATCCGGCGGAACACCGACGGCTCCTGGGCGAGATAGCCGAGCCCAGCCCGGGCCCGCCGGAACATGGGGAGATCGGTGAGCTCCATCCCGTCGAGCAGCACCCGGCCCGCGTCGGGACGCATGAGGCCGGTGATGATGTAGAAGGTGGTGGTCTTCCCCGCCCCGTTCGGGCCGAGCAGTCCCACGATCTCGCCCTGGGCCACGCGGACGCTCACGTCGTCGACCACGCGCCGGCCGCGGAAGGCCTTCATCAGGCCCAGGCCTTCGAGGACGCTTCCTCCGGCCGGGACGCGAGGCTCCGCGGCGCGATGGGCGAACCCGGCGGCGGCGAGATCGAGCAGCGCCCCCCGTGCGGCGGATCGGTTGGCCCGCACCTCCTCCCACCAGGGCCCCCGGGCGCGCACCTCCTCCCAGCCGGCGGCCGACCCGTCCTCGACCCAGCCGTCGGTCGCCAGCCGCGGGAGCACCGACGCGGTGAGGCTCTCGCGAAGCGCCGCCGCGGTGAGGTCCCGGCTCTCGGTAGCCGAGGCGCGGGCGAGGAACGCGGTCCGGTAGGCGAGCACCAGCACCGGCAGCGCGATGCGGCCGTCCTCCCCGGCGTCCCCGGCGAGGGCCGCCAGCGCGAGCTGGAGCGAGTGGTCCCGCCCGGCGAGCGAGGCAAGCCAGGAGGGCGGGGTCACGGCCGGCCTCCCGGCTCCGGGGCGGGCGCCGGTGGGGCCGCCAGGGTGTCCGCCGGCGCGGCCGCCCGGGCCGGCTCGAGGTGGACGCCGTCCGCCCGGCCGACCACGTCCACCCGGTCCACGGTCCCGCCGGGGAGGAAGGTCACCCGGATGCGGTCGCCCCGGGCGTAGTCCACCGACGGCCGCCCCGGCGACTTGGGGTCGTGGATCTGGTAGTAGGAGCGGGCGGCTCCCCGGGCCTCCAGGGTCCGGAGCTCGCGCTTCGTCGTGTCGGCCGCGGAGGGGGAGAACCCGGCCGTCACCGAGTCGCCCTCGAGCCAGTTCACTTCGCCGGTGGCCGAGTCGGGCCGCGACTGGACGAAGGCCCGCCCGAAGCCGCGCAGCTCCCGGAGCCGCTGCCCGGGCGAATCCACCGCCAGGGAGTCAGCCCGGATGGTGTAGTCCGCCGAAACCGCCTCGGGCCGCCGCTCGCGGCCCCAGGCCAGCGTCTGCACCAGCGTGTCGCGCTCCACATCCAGTCCGATGGTGTCGGCCACGAGGTCCACCCCGCCCGAGGTGGCCGAGGCCCTGCCCTTCGCGGTGACGAAGTCGAGCCGGCGGTCGCGCAGCCTGAGGTCGATCCGGGTGCCGTGGAGCTCGAACGGATCCTCGCCGAGGCCGCGCACCACCGGCTCGCCGCCGATGAGGGTGCCGTCACTGCCGGCGCCGGTGTCGAGGCGGAGCGAGTCCGCGCTGGCGGCGAAGTCGCTCCGGCTCACCTGCGAGGTGCCCCCGGTCCAGATCCGGTCGTTGCCGCGGAACCGCACCCGGTCGGCCACGACCCTGAAGGGTTCCTCGCCGGGCGTGGTCGAGCGGAAGACGATGATCGGCCGCCCGGTCGAGTACACCTCGGCCTCCTCCCGCACGAGCGGCAGCGGGCGGAGGTAGTCCATGGCCGGGCCGGTGAGCTCGGATCCGTTCTGCAGGTTCCGCGTCCGCACGTTGCCGCGTGCCTCCCACCGCTCGCCGGCCTTGAAGTAGGTCCCCCGGTCGGCATCCATCGCCACGGTGGAGTCGCGATACTGCACGGAGCCGATGAAGTAGGTCACCTCGCCGCCGTTCATTGCCGCCACGGAATCGCTCGCCATCGTCACCGAGGTGCCGACGCAGGAGAGCCGCACGCCTCCCCCGCCGTAATAGTTCGTCCCGCTCGGCCGTTCCTCGACCGCCCCCTGGCGCCCGACGTGGTCGAGCCGGAAGAGGCAGCGGGAATCCTGCGCCCCCGCCGGGCCCGCTCCCGCCGCGCACCCGAGCGCCGCCAGGACCACGCCCCTCACCGCTGTCCGGGCAGGAGCATGCCCTGGCCGTCGCGCTGCTCGCCGGTCGGCTGCTCCACGGTGAAGTCGCGGAACTCCGGGTCGGAGCGGAAGCCGTTCCCCCGGAGGGTGCCGTCCGGCCGCTCGAAGACGAAGGGCCGGTCGGAGGTGACGAGCGCGGCCGCCTGGTCGTACCGCAGGGTTTCCGCGGTGAGCCGCCGCCCGTCGGTGAAGGCCACACGGACGTCACCCCGCGCCTCCATCACCCGCTGCTGCATGCGGTAGGTCCCCTCGCGCCCCGTGAGGGTGGCCGTGCGGTTGCCCCGGGGATCGAAGAACTCCACCGTCAGCTCCCGGAGCTCGATGGTCTGCGAGGCCTCGTAGACGTAGGCCGTGTCCGCCGCGACCGCGTTCTTCCGCTGGCCCGCGTCCTCGACCACGGTGGTCATGCGAACGAGCATCTGGTCGGCGGTGTCGGCGGCGGTCAGCGTGCTGGTGGGACTGGCGCCCCGCTCCCGGCACGCGCCGAGGAGGGCCGCCACCGCGGCACCGGCGAGCAGGCCGGCACGGATCGGTCTCCGGCTCACACCGCCCCCGCGCGCATCAGGTCGTGGAGGTGGACGCTCCCCAGCACCCGCCCCTCGCCGTCCACCACGGGCATCGCCATGATGCCCCGCCGCTCCATCCGCCCCACCGCGGCGGCACCGAGCTCGTCGGGCCGGGCCGCGAGCGGCTCACGGGTCATCACCTCCGCCACCGGGAGCTCGAGGAACCCCGCGCCCCGTTCCGCCAGGCGGGAGAGGTCGCCCGCGGTGAGGACCCCGGCCAGGCGGCCGTCCTGGACCACCGTGGCCAGCCCCCGCTGGTGGGCCAGGGTGATCACCGCCTCCCGCATCGTCGCCCCCGCGGGGAGGAGCCCCTCGGGGGGCAGCATCACGTCCGCCACGCGGAGCAGGAGCTTCCGGCCGAGGCTCCCGCCCGGGTGCAGCAACGCGAAGTCCTCGCGCCGGAAGCCCTTGAGCTCGAGGAGGGCCACCGCCAGCGCGTCGCCCAGCGCGAGGGCGACCGTGGTGCTGGTCGTGGGCGCCAGGTCGTGGGGGCAGGCCTCCTCCCGCACCGACGCGTCCAGCGCCACGGTGGCGTGGCGGGCGAGCGGCGAGTCGAGGTTCCCCGTGATGGCCACCACCGGCACCGCCATCCGCTGGAGTGCGCCCAGCAGGGCGGTCAGCTCCTCGGACGCGCCGCTCTTGCTGAGGAGGATCGCCACGTCCTCGCGGCCCACGATGCCCAGGTCCCCGTGGAGGCTCTCGACCGGATGCAGCCAGGCGGCCGGGGTCCCCGTGGAGGTGAGGGGGGCGGCGATCTTCCGCGCGATGATGCCCGACTTCCCGACGCCGGAAACGATCACGCGCCCCCGCGCCCCGGCCAGGAGCAGGACCGCCTCGGCGAAGGCATCGCCGATCCGGTCGCTCAGCCGGGCGGTCTCCTCCGCCTCGAGGGCGACCACCCGCCGCCCGGTGGCCGTGACGCGGGCGCGATCAGCCGGCATCGCGCTCCTCCACGTACTGCCGCACGCCGGCCTGCCACTCGCCGCGGGCGTCGAGCAGCGCCTCGATCACCTCACGCACCGCGCCGTGGCCGCCCGGGCGCGTGGTGACCCAGGCCGCGGCCTCGCGCACCTCGAGCACCGCGTTGGCGACCGCGATGGGCAGCCCGACCCGGCGGAAGACCGGCAGGTCGGCGAGGTCGTCGCCGACGAAGGCCACCTCGTCCCAGGCGATGCCCTTCCGCGCCAGCAGCTCGCCCAGGGCCGGCACCTTCCGCGCGGACGATTCCTGGATCACGTCGGTGATGCGAAGCTCCTGGGCCCGGAGCTCGGTGGCCCGGCTCCAGCGCCCGCTGACCAGGGCCACCTCCACGCCCGCCTTCCGGAGGATGCCGAGCGCCAGGCCGTCCTGGATGTCGAAGCGCTTGAACTCCACCCGCTCGCCGGCAACCTCGCCGACGAAGATCGCGTTGTCGGTGAGGACCCCGTCCACGTCGAGGCCGAGCAGACGGACCCGGCGTGCGGCGGCCGCGGGGATCACCGGGCCTCCCGCGCGCGGCGCCAGACCGCGAGGGTCGGTTCCAGGAGGCCCGCGAGCCGGTCGAGGGGCCACTGGGTGGCGGCGTCGCTCGGGGCCCGCGCGGGATCGGGATGGGTCTCGAGGAAGAACCCGTCGGCCCCGGCCGCGGCGGCCGCGAGCAGGAGCGGCGGGATGAACTCGCGCAGCCCGCCGCTCGCCCCGCCCTCCGCCTGCCCGGGCTGCTGCACCGAGTGGGTGGCATCGTAGATCGCCGGGGCGCCAGTGGCGGCGCGGAGGCGGACGAAGCTCCGGAAGTCCACCACCAGGTCGCCATAACCGAAGAAGGAGCCGCGCTCGGTGACGGCCACCTCTGTCGAGCCGCCGTCCCGCACCTTCTCCACCGCCCCGCGCATCCCCTCGGGCGCCATCCACTGGCCCTTCTTCACGTTCACCGGCTTCCCCGTCCGTCCCGCCGCCAGGAGCAGGTCGGTCTGGCGGCAGAGGAAGGCGGGAATCTGGAGGACATCGACCACCTCCGCCGCGGGTGCCGCCTGCGCCGCCTCGTGGATGTCGGTGAGGATCGGCAGCCCGGTCGCCGCGCGCACCCGCTCGAGCTCCCGGAGCCCCTCGTCGAGCCCGGGCCCACGCTGGCCGGCGAGGCGCGACCGGTTGGCCTTGTCGAAGCTGGCCTTGAAGCAGACCGGGAGGTCGAGGCGGCGCGAGAGCTCCGCCAGCACGTCCGCGACGCGCGGGAGCACGTCGCCCGGCTCCACCACGCAGGGGCCGGCGATCAGGAACGGGGCATGGCCGAAACCGAAGCGGGCCACGGTCAGCGGGAGGCCGCCACGGAGCGGGCGGACGGCTCGACCGGGGCGCCGCGCTCCTCGCCGTGGCGGAGCGCCGCCCCAACGAAGGCGGTGAAGAGCGGGTGGGGCCGCGTGGGCCGGGACTTGAGCTCCGGGTGGAACTGGCAGCCCAGGAACCAGGGATGGTCGGGTAGCTCGATCACCTCGACCAGCCCGCCGTCGGGCGACTGGCCGGAGAGCCGGAGGCCGAACTCGGCCAGGACGTCCCGGTACGCGTTGTTGACCTCCCACCGGTGGCGGTGGCGCTCGCTGGTCTCGGTGGTGCCGTAGGCCTGCGCCACCTTCGACCCGGGCCGGAGGCGCGCCGGGTAGGCGCCCAGCCGCATGGTGCCGCCCAGGTCCTTCACCTCGCGCTGCGACTGCATCAGCGCGATGACCGGCGTGCCGCACTCGGGGACGAACTCGGTGCTGTGGGCATCCTCCAGCCGGCAGACGTTCCGGGCGAACTCGATGATGGCGATCTGGAGCCCGAGGCAGATGCCGAAGAACGGCAGCCGGTGCTCCCGGGCCCACTGGACGGCGTGGATCATCCCCTCGACGCCGCGCTCGCCGAAGCCGCCGGGCACCAGCAGCCCGTCGACCCCCTCGAGCTGGCGGCCGGCCGCCTCCTGGTCGGTGAACTGGTCACTGGCGAGCCAGGTGGCCTCGACCCGTGCATCGTTGGCGATGCCGCCGTGGATCAGCGACTCCTGGATCGACTTGTAGGCGTCCACCAGGTTGGTGTACTTGCCCACGATGGCGATCCGGACCCGCCGCCCGGGCCGGAGCGCGGTCTCGACCATCCCGCGCCAGGCCGTCAGGTCGGGGTCCCGGGTCTCCAGCCGGAGCCGCTCGCAGACCGTCGCGTCGAGGCCCTGCTCGCGGAAGCGGAGCGGGATCTCGTAGATGGTGGCCACGTCGGGGCTCTCCACCACGCAGCCGAAATCCACGTTGCAGAACAGGGCGATCTTGCGCTTGATGTCGGCGCTGATCGGGTGCTCGCTCCGGCAGATCAGGATGTCGGGCTGGATCCCGATCTGCATCAGGTCACGCACCGAATGCTGGGTCGGCTTGGTCTTGAGCTCCCCCGCGGCGGCGATCCAGGGCACCAGCGTCAGGTGGATGAAGAGCGCGTTCTCCCGGCCGACCTCCTGGCGGAACTGCCGGATCGCCTCGAGGAACGGCAGCGACTCGATGTCGCCCACGGTGCCGCCGATCTCCGTGATCACCACGTCGTGCCCCGGGGCCGACCGGCGGATCGCGTGCTTGATCTCGTCGGTGATGTGGGGGATCACCTGGACGGTGGACCCCAGGTACTCGCCCCGGCGCTCCTTGTTGATGACCGTCTGGTAGATCCGGCCGGTCGTCACGTTGTTGAGCTGCGAGAGCGACCGGTCGATGAACCGCTCGTAGTGGCCCAGGTCGAGGTCGGTCTCCGCCCCGTCGTCCGTCACGAACACCTCGCCATGCTGGAACGGCGACATCGTGCCCGGGTCGACGTTGATGTACGGGTCGAACTTCTGCATCGTCACGCTCAGGCCGCGCTCGACCAGCAACCGGCCGAGCGAGGCAGCCGCGATGCCCTTCCCGAGGGAGGAGACGACGCCGCCGGTGACGAAGACGTACTTGGTGGCCTGGGGACCCGTGGTCATCGTGAACTCTCGCGTGTCGCGTGCCAGTGGGCTTCCGCCCGAGGGAGGTCGTCCGGGGTGTCCACCCCGGGAAGGACCGGCGCGGCGAGCCGGGCCACGCCGATGGTGAGCCCGTGGTGGAGGGCCCGCAGCTGTTCCAGCTTCTCGGCCTGCTCGGCCGCCGTCGGCGGGAGGCCGACCCAGCGCCGGAGCGCCTCGGGCCGGTAGACGTACAGGCCGACGTGCTGCCAGTAGAGCCCGTCCGCGGGAGTCCCGGGGTCGCGGCGGAAGGGGATCGGCGCCCGGGAGAAGTAGAGTGCCCGGCCCCCGGCGTCCGTGACCACCTTGACCCGGGCGGGGTCGCCCGCGAGGGCGGGGTCGAGCGGGCCGGCGCAGGTGCCCACGTCGTCCCCGTCCGCCGCGCGGGCGATGGACCCGGCAATGCACTCGTGATCGAGGAAGGGCTCGTCGCCCTGGATGTTGGCGACCAGATCCATGCCGGCGAATTCCCGGCGCGCGGCCACCTCCGCCACCCGCTCGGTCCCGGTCTCGTGCGCCGGGGAGGTGAGCACCGCCCGTCCGCCCACCCGCTCCACCGCCACGGCCACCTCCGGCGCCTCGGTTGCCACCACGAGCTCGGCGAAGCGTCCCGACGCCCGGGCGCGTTCGTAGACGCGGACGACCAATGGCTGGCCGGCCAGGGGCTGGAGCGGCTTGTTGGGGAGTCGGGTGGACCCGAGTCGGGCCGGGATGACGCCGAGGACGCGCACGACCAAAACTAAATGCGGTCCCGGCCCCTGTCAAAAGTCGTGCCGCGGGGCTTGACGGCCAGCCTCAGGCTGCTACCGCGCCGACTGACAAGAAGTTACGGCTGGGGCAGGCGTGCTGCGGCCCGGCTCGCCACGGCGGTATCGGCAGCAGCTCGAGCCGCCGCCGCGAGGCCCCGGAGCGACAGCAGCCGGCCGGGGTGGACCGTGAGCGAACGGGTGAACGCCGCCTGGGCCTCGGCCGCCCGGCCCGCCGCGAGGAGCTGCTCGCCCAGGAGTTCCCACACTGGCTTCACCACGCTCGGCGGGCCGTACTCCACGGGCAGCGCCGCGTCCCGGCGCGCTGCGGCCCGCAGCAGTTCGAGGCCGTCGTCAACCCGGCCGGCGTCGATCCGGAGCAGGGCGTCCAGTTGGTCCGCGATGACGCCGACCTGGCCCCGCACC
>JAICEH010000064.1 GCA_025924275.1 Gemmatimonadales bacterium
CCGCCGGCGATCTTCATCGGCAGCGCCACCACGTAGGCCCCCGCCTCGGGCAGCCGGTCGAGCGACGCCAGGTTCTCGAAGGCCGGCACGTCCTCGCCCATCAGGATCACGTGGCTCTCGAACCCGGTCGAGGGCCCGGCGTCGATGCTCGGCGTGTCGAGCCCGGCCGCCGCGATGCGGCGCTCGCCCACCAGGAACCGCGCCGCCGCCGGGTCGAGCCCGGGGAAATGCAGGTTCGCCGTGGCCGCCTGGCCGGTGTCCGCCGTGCCGAGGTAGCTGGCGCGGTCGGGCCAGCGCGCGGCCCACCCGGTGCGGAGGAGCACGATGGCGCCGTCGGGGATCCGCCCGTGCGCCGCCTCCCACCGCTCGAGGTCCGCCACCGACACCAGGTAGTCGGCGTTCGCCGCCGCCGAGTCCCGCACGTCCACCACGACGGCCGGCCCGATCAGGCTGGCGAGGGGCACCGCCTCGGTGGTGCGCTTCCCCTCCGCGAAGTGCACCGGCGCGTCGAGGTGGGTCCCACCGTGCTCCGCGGCGCGGAAATCGTTCGCCTCGTACCAGTGGCCCGCCGGCGTGGGCCCCGCGAACACCCGCTCCAGGGTGAACCGGCGTGCCGTCGGCCAGTAGATGGTCTCCGCACCGAAGTCGTGGGTGAGGTCGACCCACTCCACGCCGCCACCGAAGACCTGTCGCGCCGCGTCCGCGTTGGTGGGCGGGGCCGCCGGAGGCGCGCACGCCGCGAGCAGGCAGCTGGCCGCCAGGAGGCGGCCGGGGAGGATCTCCATGGGAGAAGTGTGCGGAGCGGGAGTAGGGAGGGCAAGGCGGCTCGGCGGCTGGCTCGCCGGCCGGAGGGCCGATAGCTTCTCCGCTACCCCCGATCTTCGCTGCCATGAAGCGCACCATCGCCTGGTCCCTCGCCCTCCTGGCCGCCCTCGCGGTGGCCGTGGTGCTCGCGAAGGCCGGCCTCCGCCGGGAGGGCGTGCAGCGGCAGCACGTCCTCAAGGGCGACCGGTTCGAGGATCTCGACTACTATGCGATCCTCCGCCAGGAGGCGGCCCCGGGCGGAGCGTCGCGCGGCAGCGGCTGATCGACCCACCCATCACCGGAGGGGTTCCATGCAGGCTCACGACCTGGCCTCCACCCCGTTCCTCGACCTCGGCTTCCTCGTCGCCCGGGTGCTGATCGGGCTCCTGATCGCGGCCCACGGTTCCCAGAAACTCTTCGGCTGGTTCGGCGGCCCCGGCCTCCAGGGCACGGGTGCCTTCTTCGACCAGCTCGGCTTCCATCCCGGCCGGCTCTTCGCCCTGGCCGCCGGGCTGGGCGAGTTCACCAGCGGCGTCCTCATCGCCGCCGGCTTCCTCGGGCCCGTGGGGCCGGCGCTGATGCTCGCCGTGATGATCGTGGCCGCGATCAGCGTCCACTGGCGGAACGGGCTCTTCGCCACCAACAACGGCATCGAGATGCCGCTGCTCTACGCGATCGCCGCGACCCGCTTCGCCCTCACCGGCCCCGGACGCCACTCGCTCGACGCGGCCCTCGGGCTCCGCTGGACCTGGACGCCGAGCGTCATCTGGATCGCGCTGGCGGTGGGGCTCGCCGGCGGCTGCCTGAGCCTCCTCATGCGACGCGCACCCGCGGCACCTGCCACCTGATCCCCCAACGGGCCCGGATGAATCCCACCGACCTCCGCGCCCTCCAGGCGCCGCTCAAGGAGCGGTACCGCGCCTCGCCCGACGCGGCGCGGGTGACCCTCCGCGCCGAGGGGCGGCTGGGCGAGGGTGTCTCCTGCAGCGTCGCCACCGGCCGCGCCCTGGTCGAGGCCGGGCTCCACCCGGCCACCGGCGGCTCCGGCGCCCAGGCCTGCTCCGGCGACATGCTGCTCCAGGCCCTGGTGGCCTGCGCCGGGGTGACCCTCGGCGCCGTCGCGGCGTCGCTCGGCATCCCCATCCGCTCGGGCGAGGTGCGGGCGGAGGGCGACCTCGACTTCCGCGGCACGCTCGGCGTGTCGAAGGAAGCGCCCGTCGGGTTCCGCGAGATCCGGCTGGAGTTCGTCCTCGACGCTCCGGCCGACCCGGACCAGCTGACCAGGCTGCTGCAGCTGACCGAGCGCTACTGCGTGGTGCTCCAGACCCTGCGCGGCGGCCCCGCGGTGACGACTCACCTCCGGACCTGATGACCACCTCCGCTCCGTTCTCCATCCGGACCCTCGGCACGGGCGACGCGACGCTCCTCGAGGGGATGCTGACGATGTTCGGCGAGGCGTTCGGCGAGCCGGAGACCTATTCCGGCGCCCGCCCCCGGCCCGCCTACCTCGGCCGCCTGCTCGGCGATCCCCACTTCATCGCGCTCGCCGCGCTCGAGGCCGGGACCGTGGTGGGCGGCCTCGCCGCCTACGAGCTGCCCAAGTTCGAGCGGGAGCGGAGCGAGATCTACCTCTACGACCTGGCCGTGGCCGAGGCGCACCGGCGGCGGGGGATCGCCACGGCGCTGATCGAGGCGCTCCGGAGGATCGCGACCGCGCGCGGGGCCTGGGTCATCTTCGTCCAGGCCGATCCCGGCGACGATCCGGCCATCGCGCTCTACGCCGGGCTCGGCACCCGGGAGGACGTGCTGCACTTCGACATCGCCGTCCCGCCGGGGCAGGCCTGACCGGGCGGCATCGGTCCCCCCGAACCAGCCGCATCCATGGCGCCGACCATTCCGGATCCCGGGAAGATCAGGACCTTTCGCACCGGGAGGGCATTCGAAGCCTGGCTGGCCGCGAACTACGCCCGCGAGACCGAGCTGTGGCTCAGGATCTACAAGAAGGACTCGGGGGTGCCGACGGTGACCCACGCGCAGGCGCTGGACGTGGCCCTCTGCTGGGGATGGATCGACGGGATCCGGAAGGGGCTCGACGAACGTTCGTTCCTGCAGCGGTTCACGCCGCGCCGGGCGAGGAGCATCTGGAGCCAGGTGAACCGGGACCACGTCGCCCGGCTCGTCGCGGCCGGCCGGATGCGGCCGCCCGGCCAGCGGCAGGTGGACGCCGCGAAGGCGGATGGCCGCTGGGCGGCGGCGTACGCCCCGATCCGGAGCGCCACCCCCGACACCATCCCCCTCGACCTGCATGCGGCCATCGAGGCGAACCCGCGGGCGCGCAGGACCTTCCGGACGCTCGGGCGGCAGAACCTCTTCGCGCTCGCCTTCCGCACCAACAACATGAGGACGCCGGCCGGGCGCGCCCGGAAGATCGCGGCGCTGGTGGCGATGCTGGCGCGAGGGGAGACCATCCTGCCAGAGAAGGGGCGCTAGGCCCGGGGTTCGCGGGACCGGGCCCACAGCCACTCGAGCCCGGCGCCGAAGAGCAGGAAGAGCCCGAGGAAGAGCGCCGCCGCCAGGGCCGGAGGGTCGTCGGCCGCCTCGAGCGCGCTCCGGGCGGAGGGCGGCGGCCAGGCGGCGAGCACGGCGAAGCACGCCGCACCGGTGGCCGGACCCGGCCACCGGGCCTCGGCACGGACGCGACCCCGGACCGCGAAGAAGAGCAGGGCCACCGGCGCGCTGATCAGCAGGGCGAAGAGCACCACCTCGATCGAGCCGCCCCACGAGAAACTCCCGGGCAATCCGGCCGCGTGGGCGATGAGCCGCATCACGATCCGCGCCCCGACGCCGAGCGCGAGCCCCAGGGCGAGGGCCGCGACCACCCGACGCGCCATCGGTCTCCCCACGCCGACGTGCCTCAGGCCCTGGGGGCGGAGGCCGGGCTGACGTCCCGGTGGATGATGCCGCGCCGGTGAGCCTGGCCGAGTGCGTCGGTCAACGGGCGCCCTCAGGCACCGCCGTCACCGCTCCCCGTTCCCCGTTCCCTGTTCCCTGTTCCCCGTTCCCCGCTTCACCAGCACCTCCCCCTCGAACTGCTGCGCCCGCCAGCTCCCGGCGGAGTCCCGGATCCCCAGCTGCCGGATGTGGACCATCGCCCCGCCGTCCGGCGCCAGCACCCGGAGCAGCGAGTCCGGCGGGTTCCCCTGCGGCGTCCGCAGGCGCCACGCGGCCAGCGAGTCGAGCGCGGCGCCGAGCGGCACCGCGGTCACCATCGCCCCGCCGCGCCGCACCTCGATCCCCCGCTGGTCGAGGCTCAGGCCCGCCGCCAGGGTGTCGCCGCCGGGCCAGACGGTGTCGCTCGGCGCCCGCTGCCGGAGCGGCACCAGCCAGTCGTAGCCCGTCACGTCCACCGCTCCCTCGGGGCCGCGGTTGGCCCAGAGCCACTGGGGCCGGTCTCCCACGGGGAAGCTCTCGAGCCCGAGGGCCGCGAGGACGGGCTGGACGTGCGCGCCGGCATGGCGGACCGTGTCCGCGGGCAGGTCGCCCACCGCCAGGTCCCGCGCGCCGAGCCACTCCACCATCGGGCGCCCGCCGTGGGTCTCGACCAGGTAGCGGACCACGTTGGATGCCTCGCCGCCCAGGCGGACGTCGGCGCCGGCGGGCACCTTCGTGATCCGGCCGCCCTCCAGCGCGCCGAGCGAGTCGAGCAGGACCTCGAGCCGGCCCAGCTGGCTCCGCTGGGACATCCGGTAGGCGCCCCACGGCCCGAGGAAGGTGACCGCCGCCAGCACGGCGAGCGAGGCCGGGATGAAGAAGAGCCCGCGTTGCCGGCGCCACGTGAACGCCGCCGCGGTCACGAAGAGCCAGATGGTGAGCACCGCCAGGAAGTAGCGCCGCTCGGTGATGCCGTACTGGTCGATCCGCTTCCAGACCGCGAGCGCCAGCATCACCGCGGCGGGGAGCACCGCGGGCCAGAACCAGCGCTCGAAGAGCGCCGCCCCCGGCGCCTCGTGCCGGGTGGCCGGCGGGCCGGAGAGGAGGAGCGTCAGGATCCCCACCGCCGCGGCGCCCGACACCAGCCAGCCGATCCAGCCGCTGGGCCACTGGCTCGTCGTCACCACCTTGACGAAGTAGGCGGTGAGGATGAGGAGGTAGAGCGTGGTGAGCGGCACCAGCACGAATCGGGCGAAGGCGCGGAGGCCGCCGGGCCAGGCATTGTCGGCCTCGAGCGCCTCGACGTCCCGGGGGACGCCGGCCAGGAAGAAGAGCGGATGGAAGAGGAGCGCCATCAGCACCCAGAGCCGGGCGTAGGTCCGCTCGGGAATGTCCATCCCGAAGAGCTGGTCCAGCGCCACCAGCGCGAGCGCCAGGCCGAAGAAGAGCGCCGCCGCGTAGATGCCGCCGAGGAGGAAGCGCTCGAAGATCCGCCGGTTGAACTGCCAGAAGGCGTTGGGCTCGCGGCGGCCGAGGAAGGGGAGGCAGGCCACCAGCAGGTGGAACAGGATGGCGAGCTGGGCGAAGCGGGTGGCCCGGATCGTGTCGGTCCAGCCCGCGAAGCCGATCCAGTAGAGCGGAATGACGAGGGCCGCGATGGCGATTCCCCCGAGCCGGCCGGCCGCCGAGCCGCCGAGCCGCCGCTCCAGCCCCACCGTCCCCGCCACGCCGAGCGGCAGGGCCAGCAGCGACGCGAGCAGCAGGCGGATCGCCGGCTCCTCGGACGTGCCCGGGGTGTCGGCGATCAGCTGGAACGCCGCCACGGTGGCGAGCACCGCCGCGAGCACCGGGGCGGGGAAGCGCAGCACCGCGTCCCGGGTGCCCGCGGCGATCTGGTCGATGGAGGGGAGGCGCAGTCGCATGGGCCGGGCGGAATGAGGGGAGCCGGGAGCCGGGAGCGGTACCAACTTGGGGTCCGGCCGGTGCGGCGTCCACCCACCGCCCGCCTTCCGGCCCTGCCGAGGTGCAGGTACACTAGGGTCCCAGGACGCTCGAGACTGGCCGGCTGGCCCTGGTGCCGTGCGATCCCGCGCACCGGGGCGCCTGGCCGCCGTTCCCACCAGCTCGCATCCCGGAGGGCGCCGTGAACCCGTCCAACCGTCACGCCAGGTCCCGCAGGCGGCTCGCCGCCTGCGCGCCGATCATCCTCGTCTTCGCCGGCTGCGGCGGCGAGCGGACGCCGCCCCCGGACGCGGCGCCGGCGCCGACGCCGGCGCGCGTCACCGTGGCCGACCTGCAGCGGTTCCGCTGGCTCGAGGGGCGCTGGCGCGGCGCGGTCGAGGGCGGCGCCCCGTTCTTCGAGTCCTACCAGTTCCTGGACGACTCGACGATCGGGTCCTTCGCCTGGTCCGATTCCACGATGACGGTGGCATCCGACACCGGGCGCATCTGGCTCCGGGGCGACAGCCTCACCAGCGGCTGGCCCACCCCGCAGCGCGTCGCGACCGCGCTCGACTCCGTCTCGATGCACTTCAGCGCCCCGCGCGGCGGGGGCAACGAGTTCACCTGGCGCACCACCGGTCCTGACGCCTGGGAGGCGCGCCTCACCTGGGACTCGGCAGGAGTCCCGCGGGAGCGGATCTACCGGATGCAGCGGCTGCCGTGATGACCACCCGCCGCGACTTCCTGCACGCCGCCGGCGCCTTCGCGCTCGCCCCGGCACTCCACCTTCCCTCGCGCGCCGAGTTCGACTTCGTGGTGCGCGGGGGCACCGTCCTCGACGGCACCGGGGCCGCTGCCCGGCTCCTCGACGTGGGCGTGACCGGCGGCCGGATCGCCGCCCTGGGGGAGCGCCTCGGTGCCGGCCGGGTCGAGCTCGACGCCCGCGGCCTCGCCGTCGCCCCCGGCTTCATCGACATCCACTCCCACGCCGACGGCTCGATGCGGGAGGATCCCGCGGTCGAGTCCATCGTCCGCCAGGGGATCACCACCGCGGTGGTGGGCCAGGACGGCGGGGGGCGCCCGCCCGCAGCGCTGGTCGAGCGGATCGCGGCCACGCCGCCGGCCTGCAACTACGCGACGATGGTCGGGCTGGGGAGTCTCCGGGGCGAGGTCATCGGCGAGGCCGATCGCCCCGCGACGCCGGAGGAGGTGGAACGGATGCGCGGGCTGGTGGAGGCGGCCCTCGCGGCCGGCGCCTGCGGGGCGTCGAGCGGGCTCGAATACACCCCGGGCGCCTTCGCCTCCACCGCCGAGCTGGCCGCGGTCTGCGCGCCGCTCGCCGCGCGCCGGCTGCCCTACGCCTCCCACATGCGGAACGAGGACGACCGCCTGCTGGAGGCGATCGACGAGGCGGTGGCGGTGGCAGAGGGGGCCGGCTGCCCGCTGCAGGTGAGCCACCTGAAGACCCAGGGGCCGCGCAACTGGGACAAGCTGGGCGCCGCGTTCGACCGGCTCGAGGCGGCCTGCGCCCGCGGGCTCGACGCGGCGTTCGACCGCTATCCCTACGTCGCCTACCAGACCACGCTGGCCAACCTGTTTCCCGCCACGGCGCGGGACGGCGGCACCGAGGCCTTCCTGGCCCGGCTCGACGACCCCGCGCTCCGCGAGGCCTGCCTCGCCAAGGTCGAGCTGATCGGCGGGTGGGACAACGTGCAGGTGTCGAGCGTGGCCGAGGCGGCCGACCGCGAGGTCGAGGGGAAGAGGCTCGGCGCCTGGGCGGGGACCAAGGGCCAGGATCCGTATGCGCTCACCGTGGCCCTCCTCCGCCGGAACGAGGGACGAGTCGGGATGGTGGGCTTCGCGATGAGCGAGTCGAACCTCGAGCGGATCCTGGCGCATCCCCTGGGGATGGTCTGCAGCGACGGTGGCGCATACGCGGTGAGCGGCCCCGCCCGCCGCGGCGTGCCCCACCCGCGCGCCCTCGGCAGCTTCCCCCGCGTGCTCGGCCGCTACGTGCGGGAGCGGAAGGCGCTCACCCTGGAGCAGGCGGTGCACAAGATGAGCGGCTTCCCCGCGGCCCGGCTCCGGCTGGGCGACCGGGGGCGGATCGCCGAGGCCCAGGCGGCGGACCTGATCGTGTTCGACCCGGCCACGGTCGCCGACCGGGCGGACTTCGCCGATCCCTACCAGTACCCGGTGGGGATCACGGCCGTGGCGGTGAACGGCGAGCTCGTCCTCCGGGGCGGCGAGCGCACTCCCGCGCGCCCGGGGCGGTTCATGCGGCCGGTCGGCTGAGGCTCGCCGCGGGGATCCTACCGCCTCGCGACCGAAACGAACGCCGCCAGCTCCTCGACGAACGGCTCCGGCCGTTCCCAGTGCACCGCGTGGCCGGTCTCGGGATAGACGACGAGCCGGGCGCGGGGGAGGCGCGCCTGCAGCCGGTCCTCCGCCTCGCGCGAGAAGACCGCGTCCTTCGTCCCCCAGTACATCAGGATCGGGAACCGGGCCGCTGGCACCTCCGCCGGCGGGGAGGCCATCAGCTCCGCCGTCAGCGTGTGCCACACCCGCGCCGGGAGCTTGAGGCTCTCGACCACCGTCCGGTCCACGAACGCCCTCGGGAGCGGCCGGTGGATGGTGCTCTCCTGGAACTCGCGCGCGAACGCCTCCGGTACTGGATCGGCGAGGGCCATCACTGCCTGCTCGAACTCCGCGGCGCCGTTCATCTCCCGCAGGCCGCCGGCGGTGGCGACCAGCACCAGGCGGCTCACCCGCTCCGGCGCGAGCGCCGCCACGTGCTGGGCCACGATGCCGCCCATCGAGTGCCCGACCACGGTGGCGCGGCGGATGGCCTTCGCGTCGAGGAATGCCACGACGTCGGCGGCGAGGTCACGCGCGGCGTAGCCGGTCGCGGGCTTGTCGGAATCGCCGTGTCCCCGCTGGTCGAGGGCGTACACCCGCCAGCCCGACGGGAAGAGCGGCAGCACCCGGCTCCAGGAGAACCAGGAATCGGAGAGGCCGTGGAGCAGGATCATCGGCTCGCCCGCCGGGTCGCCCTGCTCCGCGTAGCGGATCCAGACCCCGGTGGAGAGGCGGATCTCGCCGAAGCTGACGGGGCTGGGCGGCTGGATGGCGCGGCGGCTGGGGTCGCCGACCATCCCGGAGAGGAGGGCGGTGGCGACGGCGAGGGCCGGCAGCGCGGCCGCGAGTGGTGAGGCCCTCATCTTACCGCGACCCCGGCGCGACGAAGTCCCGCAGCTCCTCGACGAACCGCTCCGGCCGTTCCCAGTGCACCGCGTGGCCGGTCTCGGGGAGGACGATGAGGCGCGCGCCCGGGATCCGGGCCTGCAGCACGTCCTGCGTGGGGCGCGGGAACACCGCGTCCCGGTCGCCCCAGAGGAGGAGCGTCGGGAACCGCACGCCGCTCAGGTCGGCCGGCTTCTCGTCCGCCATGCCCTGCATCAGCGCGTGCCACACCCGCGCCGGCAGCCTGGCGCTCTCGGACACCACGCGCTCGTAGAATGCCTCCGGCACCGGCACGTGGATGGTGCTCGACTGGAATTCGCGGATGAACTCGGTCGGGACCGGGTCGGCGAGCCCCATCACTGCCTGCTCGAGTTCCGCCGCCCCGTTGATGCCCTCGATGTCCGCCCCGCTCGCCACGATCACCAGCCGCTCGACCCGCCCGGGGGCGAGTGCCGCCGCGTGCTGGGCCACCAGCCCGCCCAGCGAATGCCCCACGACCGTGGCGCGGCGGATTCGCTTCGCGTCCAGGAAGGCGATCACGTCGGCGCCGAGGTCCCGCATCGCGTAGCCGGATGCGGGCCGGTCGGACTCGCCGTGCCCCCGCTGGTCGAGGGCGTACACCCGCCAGCTGGACGGGAAGAGCGGCAGCACCCGGCTCCAGGAGTACCACGAGTCGGTGTAGCCGTGGAGCAGGATCACCGCCTCGCCGGCCGGGTCGCCCTGCTCGGCGTAGTGCAGGCGCACACCGGTCGAGAGCTGGACCTCGCCAAAGCGGACGGCAGGACGGGAGGACGGCAGGACGGCGGGCTCGCGGGTCGGGGCGTCCATCCCGGAGAGGAGGGCCGTCGCGACGGCGAGGGCGCCGAGGACCAGG
>JAICEH010000065.1 GCA_025924275.1 Gemmatimonadales bacterium
CACCTCGTTCGCGTCGGGCCTCAACCTGTACGCCACGATGGCGGTGGCCGGCCTGCTGCAGCGCTTCGAGCTGGTGGATCTGCCCCCCGCGCTCGGCGTGCTCGCCAACCCCGTCATCCTCGGGCTCTCCCTCACGCTCTTCGTGGTCGAGTTCCTGGCCGACAAGGTCCCCTGGGTGGATTCCGCCTGGGACGCGGTGCACACCTTCATCCGCCCGCCGGCGGCGGCGGCCCTCGCCTTCGGCGCGATGGGGGGGCCCGGCGAGCCGTGGAGCCTCGCCGCCGGGCTCCTCGCCGGCACGGTGGCCCTCACCTCCCACGGCGCCAAGGCCTCCACCCGCGCGGCGGCCAACACCAGCCCCGAGCCCTTCAGCAACTGGGTGCTGAGCTTCGCGGAGGATACCGTGGCCATCGGGCTCACCTGGCTGGCCACGACCCATCCGGTGGTCACCGGCGTGATCGTCCTGGTCCTGCTGGTCCTGGCGGTGCTGCTCATCCGCGCGTTCTACCGCACGCTCACCGCGCTGCGGGACCGCCTCCGCGCCGCCTTCGCGCCGGCCCCGACCCCCCCGCCCGGCGGCTAGGGAGCGAGGGCCGCCGCCGCGCGGGCGAGCTCGCGGGCGTGGCCGGTGATGGTGGCGGCCCGGCTCTCCTCGAGCGGCGCCGGTTCGCCGTTCACCAGCTTCTCGCCCGCCACCACCCCACCCGACCCGTCCAGCGCCACCCGCCAGCGCACCGAGTCGGTGGCGCCCGCCGTGCCGGGCCGCGCCCGCACGCCCCGGGCCGTCCAGTACACCACGTTCCCGTCCGCCAGGAAATACTCCTCCTCGCTCCGACCGTAGTCGCCCAGGTCGAGCGACTCGACGATCGCCTTGAGCTTGCCGTCTTCATAGTAGGCGCTGAACGCCGATGTGGCGTCGCCCTGCGCCAGCCCGGCATCCACCCGGGTCATCGTCCCGAGCCGGGCGCGGAGGCCCGCCACCGCCGCCTCCGCGGCGGCCAGGCTGGCGGCGGCGTCAGCGCCCGCGGGAGCCGTGTCGTCGCGGGCCGGCGCGCAGGCGGCGGCGAGGAGGGCGAGGGCCAGGCGGGTCGCACGCATCGGGGCACCGTGCCGTCGCGGCATCTGGGGAGGTCGCGCTCGGCGGCGCGGACGAATCAGGCGAGGAGGCAGTCGGCATCCCCGATCACCGCCGTCCGCCGCCGTCGGGTGGAACCTGCGGGCGGCCCTCCGGCGCGGCAACCCCGCCCCGCGCTTGACGCCGCCGCCCGGGGGCGGTTCACTCCATCCGCCTCCCCCATCCCGGCGTCCCGATGCGATCCACGACACGCCCCCGCGCCGCATCCGCCGTCGCAGCCGTCCTGGCCGCCCTGGCCGCCCTGGCCGCCCTGGCCGCCCCGCTCGCCGCCCAGGCCTCGCCGCTCCAGTCGGGGCCGATGACCGGCTACTCCGAGATGCGGGAGGCGATGCTCTGGGTCCAGACCTCGCGGGCCGCGCGGGTGCGCTTCGAGTACTGGGACTCGCTCGCGCCGGGCACCCGGCTCCGCACTGCGGAGGTGGCCACCGAGGCGCGGACCGGGTTTACCGCCCGGCTCGTGGCCGACCAGGTCGAGCCCGGCCGGGTCTACCACTACGAGCTCCTGCTGGACGGGAGCCGCGTGCCGCTCGGGCGGCCGCTCCGCTTCCGGACCCAGGCGCTCTGGCAGTGGCGCGAGGACCCGCCTCCCTTCCGCATCGCGCTCGGCAGCTGCTTCTACGTGAACGAGCCGGCCTACGACCGCCCCGGCACGCCCTACGGCAGCGACTTCCAGGTGCTCGACGCCATCGGGCGGGCGCGGCCCGACGCGATGCTCTGGCTGGGCGACAACACCTACCTCCGCGAGGCGGACTGGTACTCGCGCACCGGCATCCTCCGCCGCTGGACCCACACCCGCTCGCACCCCGGGCTGCAGCCGCTCCTCGGGGCGATGCACCACTACGCCACCTGGGACGACCACGACTACGGCCCCGACGACGCCGACCGGAGCTACCGCGACAAGCGCATCACCCGGGAGGCCTTCGGGCTCTTCTGGGCCAATCCGGCCGCGGTGTTCGGGGAGGAGGAGGGCATCACCACGATGTTCCGGTGGGCCGACGTGGACTTCTTCCTGCTGGACGACCGCTGGTGGCGGGTCCCGAACGACCGGAGGGGCGGCGGGCGCACGATGCTGGGCCACGCCCAGCGGGAGTGGCTGGTGGATGCCCTGGTGGCCAGTCGGGCCCCGTTCAAGATCGTGGTGCTGGGAGGGCAGGTCCTGAACCCGGCTCGGCGGTTCGAGACCCTCGCCACCTATCCCGAGGAGCGGGAGTGGCTCCTCGCCCGGATCGCGGAGGAGGGGATCTCCGGGGTCTTCTTCGTCTCGGGCGACATCCACCACACCGAGCTCGCCCGGCTCGAGCGGCCGGGCAGCTACCCGCTGTACGACCTGTCGGTCTCCCCCCTCACGGCCGGCATCTCGCGGGTCCGCCCCGACGACGGCAACACCCTCCGCCTCCCGGAGACCGTCGTGGAGGAGCACAACTTCGCCACCCTGGACTTCAGCGGCCCCCGCACCGACCGGCAGATGGTGATCACCGTCTGGAACGCCGAGGGGGAGCGGAAGTGGGAGCGGGTGGTGAAGGCGCGGGAACTGCGATGAACGGCGAGCGGGGAGCGGGGAGCGGCGTGGCCCGCTCCCCGTTCCCCGCTCCCCGCTCCCCTATTTCACCGTGAAGTCCTTCGTCCCCGCCGACACGCCGTCGAGGAGGACCTCGACCTTGTAGTCGCCGGTCGGCCACGGCGCCGGATTCATGATGTGGAACTCGGTCACGGCGGGGCCGGTGGGCGCGATGGTGCGCGAGTCCTCGTGGACCACCTGGCCATCCTGGAAGGTCCACCGGGTGGCCAGCGTGGCGGCCGCCGAGGATCCCGTGGTGGCGATCGACACGTAGATCGTGTCCCGCACGCCGAAGGAGGTCGACGGGGCGACCACCTTCATGTCGGGACCGACCGCCTTGCCCAGGTCGAAGGACGCGACCTGGACCGCGGCGGGCGCCGGGACGGCCGCTTCTCCGACCGGCGGGGCGGGTTCCTGCCGCTGCTTGCAGCCCACCGCCACGGCGGGCAGGAGCAGGAGCAGCGGGACGAGACGGCGATTCGGGATCATCGGGAGCCTCCGCTCACTTGCCGGGGATGTCGGGGATCACGAACTCCTGCCCCGGGTGGATCAGGTCGGGGTTCGCGATCTTGTCGCGATTGGCCTCGAAGATGGCGCGCCACTGCTTGGCATCGCCGTAGTACTTCTTGGCGATCTTCGACAGGCTCTCGCCCCGCTCCACGACGTGGGTGCGCGGCGACGGTGGGGCGGCGGAGGCGGCGGCAGGGGCGGTGGACGAACTGCCGCCGGTCACCTTGGAGAAGTCCGCCTTGGGACGGGTGGGGTCGGGCATCGGAGTTGCCTCCCGGTTGCTGGGTCTACTCGAGGGCGAACGACGCGTGGGCCGTGGCCGTGATCTCCTTGTCGATGGAGGTCAGGTCGTTCACTCCGTAATCTGCGATCATCGTGCTGTGCTTGGGCGTGATCTGGAGCACGCCCATCCGGGCCCGCCGGATTGCACCCAGGCGCGCCCCGCTCGCTTCGGCGATGCTTCGGGCCCGCTCCATCGCGTCCCGCGCCGCCTCGGCCTGCACCGTCCCCTTCACCTCCGCCAGGCGGGTGAAGTGGTACTCCGGCGCCTCCGGCTCGATCCGGACTCCCTGCTCCACCAGCCCGGCCAGGTCCAGCGCGAGGGCTGCCACCCTCGGCACGTCCGTCGAGCGCAACTCATAGCGCTGCCTGTAGTTGTAGCGGAGTGTCCGACCGGTCATCTGGCCCTGCGGGGTCCACTCCTGGATCGGCTCGATGGTGACCGGGTCGACCCGGACGCTCTCGGGCGCCACGCCGTGGCTCCGGAGGAAGGCCTCGATCGCCGGCCCCTGCCGGCGGAGGTCCCGGTATGCCGCCTCCCCCGTCTCGCTCTCACCCCGGAGACTGAAGCGGAGCACGGCCAGGTCGGCGGTGATCTCCTGCCGCGCCGACCCGGACACGTCGAGGGTCTGGGCGAGGCGGTGGTTGCCCCGCCAGGTGAAGGCGATCAGTCCGGCCGACAGCACCAGCCCGGCGGCGAGGATGAAGGCGGAGGGGACGCGGGGCACGGGGGGGCTCCGGAGGGGGTGAGGGAAGTTACGTCGGGGGGCAGGGAGCAGGGAGCGGGGAGCGGGGAGCGGACCGCCCCCCACCGCCCGGCGGCTGCTACCGCTCCCCGCTCCCCGGTTCCCGCTCCCGGACCACCACCCGCGCATCCGCCACCACGACCCCGTCCGGGCCCGCCATCACGGGGTTGAGGTCGAGGCTCGCGATCTCCGGTAAGTCGAGCGCCAGGCGCGAGAGCCGGAGCAGGAGGTCCGCAAGCGCGGCGCGATCCACGGCCGCCCCGCCCCTCACCCCGTCGAGCGCCCGTGCGCCGCGGATGGCCCGGAGCAGGTCCTCCGCGTCCTCGACCGCGAGGGGTGCGACCCGGAAGGCCACGTCCCTGAGCACCTCGACGAAGACACCGCCCAGGCCGAACATCACCAGCGGTCCGAAGCCCGGCTCCCGGCTCACCCCCGCGATCACCTCCAGGCCCTTCGGCGCCATCCGCTGCACCAGCACCCCGTCCACCCGCGCGTCGGGGGCGGCCGCCGCCACCGCGGCCAGCATCTCGCCGTGCGCCCGCCGCACCGCCGCCCCGTCGGCGAGTCCGAGGCGGACTCCGCCCACGTCCGTCTTGTGGGAGATGGAGGGGGCCACGACCTTGAGCGCCACGGGAAGCCCGAGCTCGCCCGCAAGGGCGGCGGCCTCCTCCGCCGTCCGCGCGA
The DNA here is from genome assembly GCA_025924275.1 of Gemmatimonadales bacterium. Taxonomy (GTDB): domain Bacteria; phylum Gemmatimonadota; class Gemmatimonadetes; order Gemmatimonadales; family GWC2-71-9; genus JAICEH01. The sequence continues at coordinate 4,913 of JAICEH010000065.1, forward strand.
TCCGCCCCGCCGCCACCGGGATCCCGTAGGCCTGGATCAGTTCCAGAGCCGCCGCCTCGTCGAGTCGGTCCCGCCCGGCGGCGCGGGCCGCCGCGAGGATCGCCTCGGCCCGGTCGCGGTCGGCGGCGAACCCCGGCGCGGGCGTGCGCGAGCGTCCGCGCCGCTCGCCCCACCAGGCCAGGGCGGCCAGCGCCCGGGCCGCCGACTCGGGGAAGATGTAGGCCGGCACCTGCACCTCGTTGAGCGACTGCCTCCCCTCCGGGAGGCCCTCGTTCCCCATCAGCACCGCCAGCACCGGCTTTCCCCGGTGGGCCGGCACGACCTCGGCGATCGCCTTCGCCACGTCCTCCTGCCGGACGCCGAGGGGGGGGACGAACATCGCGAGTGCGGCGTCCACGTTCGGGTCCGCGAGCATCGCGTCCAGCCCCGCCGCGTAGGCCTCGGGGCCCGCCGAGGCGATCATGTCGAGCGGGTTCCGGAACGAGGCCTCGGGCGGGAGCAGGCCCCGGAGCCGCGCCACCGTGGCGGGCGAGAGCTCCGGCAGCGCCAGGCCCTCCGCGTCGAGCGCGTCCGCGGCGAGGATGCCGGCCCCCCCCGAGTTGCTCACCACCGCCGTCCGCCGCGAGCGCGGGGCGGGCTGCCCGGTGAACGCCATCGCGTAGTCGAACAGCTCCTCGACCGAGTCGGCCCGGATGACGCCCGCCTGGGTGAGCAGCGCGTCCACCGCGGCGTCGCTGGCGGCCAGCGCGCCGGTGTGCGAGCTGGCCGCGCGCGCGCCGGCGCGCGACCGCCCCGACTTCACCAGCACGATCGGCTTCCGGCGCACGATCCGGGATGCCAGCTCGAGGAACTTCCGCGGATTCCCGAAGCTCTCGACGTACATCAGGATCACGTCCACCGCTCCGTCGTGCTCCCAGTACTCCAGCAGGTCGTTGCCGCTCACGTCCGGCTTATTGCCCACCGACACGAACTGGGCGATGCCGATGCCGTACGACCGGGCGTAGTCGAGCACCGTGAGCCCCATCGCCCCCGACTGGCTCACGAAGGCCGCGCGGCCCGGCGGCGGCATCACCCGGGCGAAGGTGGCATTGAAGGCGTACGCCGGGTCGCTGTTGAGCACGCCGAGACAGTTGGGCCCCACCATCCGGACGCCGCTGGTCCGCACCAGCTCGGTGAGCCGCCGCTCCCGCTCGACACCGTCGCCACCCACCTCGCGGAAGCCGGCGGAGATCACGACCAGCCCCCGGACCCCCGCGGCCACGCACTCCTCCGCCACGGCCTGCACCGCCTCCTTCGGCACCACGATGACCGCCAGGTCGGGCGGCTCCGGGACGGCACCCACCGAACGCCAGGCCGGGAGGGCGTGGATGGCGCGGGCCGAGGGGTTCACCGGGTAGACCGGGCCGGTGAACCCGCCCTGGACCAGGTTGGCCACGATCTGCGACCCGATCGTGCGGTAATTGCGCGAGGCACCGATGACGGCCACCGAGCGCGGTCGGAGGATCGGGTCGAGCGAGCCCGGCATCGGGACTCCGGCGAAAAGGTTCAGCGCGGCTTCAGCCCCGCTTCAGGCCGCGGACGCTATCCTGACCACGTCCCCCCGGGACGCACTGCCGCAGGTGGATGGTACGCACGCAGGAGGATCCGATGAGACTCACCAAGGTGTCCCCCGTCCGCGCCCCCATCAAGGAGACGATCGACCGGCTGTTCGATCCCTTCCTGTCCGGTGGGCTGTGGAACGACCCGCTCGCGAGGGTGATGGAGCCGGCCTGGATTCCGGCCATCAACTTCTCCGAGACCGAGAAGGAGTACCTCGTCCGCCTGGAGATCCCGGGCGTGCACAAGGAGAACCTCGACGTCAACCTCACGGGCGACGTCCTCACCCTGTCCGGCCATCGTGAGGTGACGAAGGAGATGCCGGGCGAGAACTTCCTCTACCAGGAGAGCGAGACCGGCAAGTTCACCCGGTCCATCCGTCTCCCGGCTCCGGTCACCGAGGCGAAGATCGAGGCCCTGTACGCCGATGGCGTGCTGACGGTGCGCCTGCCCAAGGCGGAGCCCGTCGTCAAGAACCGGATCGCGATCAAGTAGCACGGTACGGCGGGAAGGCGGGACGACGGGAGGGGCCCCGCCCCTCCCGTCTTTCCGTCTTCCCGTCTTTCCGTCTTCCCGTCTTTCCGTCTTCCCGTCTTCCCGTCTAACTTCCCCCATGCTCCGCCGCCCTGCCCTGCGCCTCCTCGGCCTCCTCTCGCTCCTCGCCTTCGGCGGGGGAAGCGGGGGCCTGGCGCTGCTGGATGCCGGGCTGCACCACCAGGGCCGTTCGACCGGCCATCCGGCCGGGACCCACCTCGAGGAAGCCGGCGCAGCCGGGTGCCACGCCGAGCGCTGCGTCCTCGGCGTCTCCCAGGGAGTACTCACCCTCGGGCGTCCCGCCCCGGCGCTCCAGGCCGTCGCGCCGGCTCTCCAGGCCGCCCACCCCACCAGCACCGCCCGGCCGGCCCACCGGCTCGACGCGGCGGCCCGGCCGCGAGCCCCGCCGCATCACTCCGCCTGACGCCGCCCTCAGGCGGCCGCGTGATTCCGCCGGCGCCGCAGTTCCGCGGGCCGGCCATCCCGTTCTCGCGGAGTCCGTCTCGTGCTCACATCGCTGCTGCTCGCGGCCGCCGTCCTGGTGTGGCCGCCCGCCGGGATCCACGACGCCGGGGTAGTCACCGGCTGCGTCACCGACAGCACCGGGGCACCCATCCCCCTGGCGCGCGTGGCCCTGGTGGAGCTCAACCGCGCCACGCTCACCGACCCCACGGGCCACTTCACCTTCTCCGACGTGCCGAGCGGGACCTGGACGATCTCGTTCTCGATGATCGGCTATCGGCCGGTCGTGCGGCGGATCACCGTCGGGAACGCCGAGGTGACGGCGAACGCCACCCTGTCACCCTCGGCCATCGAGTTGCCCACGCTGCAGGTCACCGCCTCGCCCGTGGCCACCACCTCGCTCACCTCGCCGCAGCCCCTCGGGCTCCTGACCGAGGGCGACCTCCGGCTCGCGCCAGCGCAGAATCTCGGCCAGACGCTGGAGCACCTGCCCGGGCTCCGGAACCTGAGCACCGGGAACGGCATCGGGAAGCCGGTGATCCGCGGCCTCTCCTCCAACCGGGTGCTGGTGCTGGAGAACGGGTCGCGGGTCGAGAGCCAGCAATGGGGCGATGAGCACGGGCCCAACGTCGAGGCCGCGGATGCCGAGCGGGTCGAGGTGCTCCGCGGGCCGCAGAGCGTGCTCTACGGATCCGACGCGCTGGGAGGCGTGGTCAACGTGATCACCAAGCCGGTGCCCGACGCGCTCGACCGCCCGGCGTTCGCCGACGCCACCGTGGCCGCGGGCTTCTCGACCAACGGAACGGCGCCGGAGGCCTCCCTCGGCGCCGAGGGCGCCAGCGGGCGGTTCGGCTGGCGGTTCGGCGCGTCGGGACGGACCAGCGACGACGTCAGGACGCCGGGGGGCGACCTCGCCAACAGCGGCGCGGGGAACTACAACCTCCGGGGCGCCGCCGGCTGGCACGCGCGCTGGGGCACCCTCGCGGGCGACGTCGCCTGGCGCGACGAGAAGGTCGAGATCCACGAGGACCCCGCCGAGGAGCCGGGCGCCACGCCCTTCCAGCGCGTCGGCGACTTCCGCGCGCGGGGCACCCTCAACCTGGCCGCCGGCAGCTCGCGACTCGACCTGATCGGGGGCTGGCAGCAGAACCGGCGGCGGGAGTTCGAGGAAGCGGGCGCCGAGGACGTGGCGCTCGGCCTCACCAGCCGGACCGCCACGCTGGAGGCGCACCTGCACCATGCCCCGGTCGGTCCGGCGGTCGGCACCGTCGGCCTGAGCCTCACCCACACCGGGGTCACGACCTTCGGCCAGGAGCTGCTGGTGCCCGAGAGCCGGGACCTCGGGATCGGTGTCTTCGCCTTCGAGCAGGCCGAGGCGGGTCCGGTCATCTTCACGGCGGGCGCCCGGTTCGACGCGCGGGCGCTCGAGGTGGACGCGGAGCCCGGCCTGGGGAACGGCGACGACGAGCGTGACTGGACCGCCATCACCGGCAGCCTCGGCGCGCTCTGGCGCGTGGCCGAGCCGGTGGCCCTGGTGCTCAACCTCGGCCGCGGGTACCGCGCGCCGAGCGCCTTCGAGCTCTACGCCAACGGAGTGCACGAGGGCACCGTCCGGTTCGAGCGCGGCAACCCCGCGCTCGAGGAGGAGACCAGCCTCAACGCCGACCTGGCCCTTCGGGTGCAGACCGGCGCCCTGAACGCCGAGGCCGGCGTCTTCCACAACCGGGTGGACAATTACATCTACCCCGACCCCACGGGGCTCTTCGACCCGGAGTCGGGCTTCCAGGTCTACGACTACGTGCAGGGCGACGCCCGGCTGGTGGGCGTCGAGGCGTCAATGGACGTCCACCCCTCGGCCTGGCTGCACCTGCGGGCCAGCGCCGACCATACCCGGGGGGACAACCTCGACACCGACCAGCCGCTCCCCTTCGTGGCGCCGTTCCGGGCGCAGCTCACGGCGCGCGCCGAGCTGGGGAGCCGTGGGAGCTTGCAGGATTGGTACCTGTGGCTCGGGGGCGAGGCCAATGCGCGCCAGGAGCGGCTCGACCCCGAGGACGTCGCCCCTCCCGGCTACGCCCTGCTCAACGCGGGGCTCGGCTTCCGGATCGGCGGCGGCTCGCCGATCGAGGTGGACGTGATCGGGCGGAACCTGCTGGACCACTCGTACCGGAGTTTCCTCAGCCGCTACAAGCTCTACGCGGACGATCCGGGGCGGAACGTGACG
>JAICEH010000066.1 GCA_025924275.1 Gemmatimonadales bacterium
GCCGTGTCGGGATCGAGCGCCAAGCGGAACTGTTCGTTCCAGTCAAAAGCAAATCGCGCGCGGCTCAGGGCGTCGTCCCTGTCGCGGGCTCCCTTGCGGTGCCGGGCCAAGTCGGCGGCGTGGGCCGCGATCTTGTACGCGATCACCCCGGCCTTGACGTCGTCGCGGTTGGGCAGCCCGAGGTGTTCCTTCGGCGTCACGTAGCAGAGCATCGCGGTGCCGAACCAGCCGATCATCGCCGCCCCGATCGCACTGGTGATGTGGTCGTAGCCGGGGGCGATGTCGGTGGTGAGGGGCCCGAGGGTGTAGAACGGCGCCTCGCCGCACCACTCGAGCTGTTTCTCCATGTTCTCCCGGATGAGGTGCATCGGGATGTGGCCCGGCCCCTCGTTCATCACCTGCACGTCGTGCTTCCACGCGATCCGGTTGAGCTCCCCCTGGGTGCGGAGCTCGGCGAACTGGGCCGCGTCGTTCGCGTCGGCGATCGAGCCGGGCCGGAGCCCGTCGCCCAGCGAGAACGACACGTCGTACGCCGCCATGATCTCGCAGATCTCCTCGAACCGCTCGTAGAGGAAGCTCTGCCGGTGGTGGGCCAGGCACCACTTGGCCATGATCGAGCCGCCGCGCGAGACGATGCCGGTCACCCGGTCCGCGGTGAGCGGCACGTACTCCAGCAGCACCCCGGCGTGGACCGTGAAGTAGTCCACCCCCTGCTCCGCCTGCTCGATCAGGGTGTCGCGGTAGACCTCCCAGGTGAGGTCCTCCGCCACGCCGCCCACCTTCTCCAGCGCCTGGTAGATCGGCACCGTCCCGATCGGCACCGGGCTGTTGCGGAGGATCCACTGCCGGGTCGCGTGGATGTCCTTCCCGGTCGAGAGGTCCATCACCGTGTCGGCGCCCCAGAGGATGGCCCAGCGCAGCTTCTCCACCTCGTCCTCGATCGAGGACCGCACGATCGAGTTGCCGATGTTGGCGTTGATCTTCACGTGGAAGCCGCGGCCGATGATCATCGGCTCGAGCTCCGGGTGGTTCACGTTGGCGGGGATGATCGCGCGGCCGCGCGCCACCTCGCTCCGCACGAACTCCGGCGCCACCCCCTCGCGGATCGCCACGAACTCCATCTCCGGGGTGACCTCCCCCCGGCGGGCAAAGTGGAGCTGGGTGATGGGGCCGCGGCCGCGGAGGACGGGGCGCTCGAGCGTGGCCGGGACCAGCTCGTCCCCTTCGACCTTCGACCTTCGACCTTCGACCACCTCCCGCGCCCCGATCCACTCTCCCCGCACCCCCGGCAGCCCCAGCAGCGCGTCCACTCCCTGGGGCCCGCTGGAGTCGTAGACCCGGAGCGGTGGCTCGCCGCCCGAGAGCGCGATCTCGCGCATCGGGACCCGGATGCCGTGCGGTCCCTCGAGGTGCACCTTGGTGGAGCGGGGGAACGCCTCCTCGAACGAGGTGGCGGGCTGGACGGCGGTGGCCATCGGTCTCTCCCGGCGGAAGGCCCTGAACAACGACGCCGCCCCGGCCGGGGGCGGCGCGATCGGATGGGTACCGGGTCCGGTCGCCGCGCTCCCTACGCCGGTGTGAACCGGATCAGGTTCCGAGGGTGCGTCTCAACCGGGCCCTGGCCCGGTGCCCCTGGCGGTCGACTCCCAAGGTACCCCGGGCCCGGGGGCCGGGCCAGCCCGGCGGGACAGCAGGGCCCCGGGGTTCGTTGTATTCTTGGTTGCCGGCATCCCCCAACCGGACCTGCACATGACGCCTCGGCCCGCCGGGTTCCGCATCGCGGCGGGCCTCCTCCTCGCGCTGACCACCCGGGCCCCGCCCCTGCACGGCCAGGGACCCGACACCGACCGGGCGCGTCTCGCCGCCCTGCGGCTCGCTCCCCCGCCCCTGCCGGTGGACTCGCCCGGGCAGAGGCGGTTCCCCGAGACCCTGGGCGAACTCAACCGCCGGCTGGATTCGCTGGCGCAGATCCCGGCGCCTCCGGACAGCTACGGCCGGATGTTCCTCGAGGGATGGGGCCTGATCGCCGGCGTCGAGGTCGGGCTCCTCACGGTCACCCTCCTCATGCCCAGCTCCTTCAGCGGTTGGGACTTCGAGGACGGCTACGTGAAGGACGGCCTCCGCCACCTGGAGGAGGCGTGGACCAAGCCCCCGGTGTGGGACACCGACCACTGGTTCCACAACTACGTCGGCCACCCGTACGGCGGGAGCGTCTACTACAACACCGTGCGGGCGAAGGGTGCCACCCCGATGCAGTCCTTCGTGTTCGCCGGGGCGATGTCCTTCTGGTGGGAGTACCTGCTGGAGGCGATGGCGGAGCGGCCCAGCATCCAGGACCTCGTCATCACCCCGGTGGCCGGGGCGCTCCTGGGAGAGGTGGTGCACCGGACCACGATCCGGATGCGCCGGAACGGTACCTCGGCGCTGGAAAAGGCTTTCATACTCGTCCTCAACCCCACCCACCTGCTCCGCTGCGGCTGGGGCCCGCTCTAGCCGGCAGGGCCCGGACGCCGGGCGGCCTGTCCCAAGGGGCGATGCGGCGGGCCGCCCGAGCCTGCATATTCGGCCGGACCCGAGCCCCAGGAAGCCGCCGTGCCGCCTCGAGCCCGCTCCACCACGCTGGCGCTCGCCGCCCTGCTCGCGCTGGCCGCGCCCGCCGCCGCCCAGCAGCAGCTCCCCTGCCCCGACTGCAATCCGCCCAAGCGGTTCTGGACCGCCGGGTGGCAGCTGATCGCGGTGCAGCTCATCCCGTGGAGCGTCAACGCGATCGCCCGCGACGCCGAGTGGGCCCACGTGAGCCCCGCGACCTGGGGGGACAACCTCGCCTTCCCCTGGCAGTGGGACAACAACAAGTTCCTCAACAACCAGTTCTCCCACCCGTACCACGGCAACCTCTACTTCAACGCCGCCCGCACCAACGGCTACGACTTCTGGGAGTCGGCGCCGTGGGCCTTCGGGGGCTCGCTGATGTGGGAGCTGTTCGGCGAGGTGTGGGCGCCCTCGCCCAACGACCTGCTCAACACGACGCTCGGCGGGATCGCCCTGGGCGAGACGCTGTACCGGCTCTCCTCGCTCGTGCTCGACAACACCGCCACGGGTTCGGGGCGCACCTGGCGGGAGATCGGGGCCGCGGCCCTCAACCCGGTGCGCGGGTTCAACCGGCTCACCCGGGGCGAGATGAACGACGTGACCGCCAACCCGCCCGACTGGCGGCCCAGCGGCATCTTCGGCAGCCTCGAACTGGGCTACCGCCGGTTCGCCACCGACGTCGACGTCACCGATCCGGACGCGCTGAGCCAGTCGTTCCTGGCCCTCCGGCTGATCTACGGGGACCAGGTCGAGGACCTCGACCGCGCCCCGTTCTCCACCTTCACCCTCTCCGGGATGATCTCGTCCAACCCGGGCGACGGGAAGACCCTGGCCGAGCTCCGGGCCCGCGGCAACCTCGGCGCCCGCGAGGTGTTCGACGACTCGGGCCGGCACCAGCTCGCCGGCTTCATGCACTACACCTTCTTCAGCAACCCGATCATCGAGTATGGCGCCCAGGGATTCAGCGGCGGGCTGGTCACCCGTTCGGCGCCGGAGAAGAAGGGCCCTGCGCTCTACGCCGAGGCGCTCGGCTCCTTCATGCCCATCGCCGCGGTCCAGTCGGACTACTTCGTCACCGCGGAGGGCCGGGACTACGACTACGGCGTGGCGTTCGGGACGAACCTGGCGGGTCGCGCCGTCTGGGAGGGCCGCGCGGCGCTCAGCCTCACCGGGACCTACGTCTGGCTCCCGGTGCTGAGCGGCTTCAGCGGCGACCACCAGATCATCACGGCCAGCGCCGAGGGGCGGTACTACTTCGGCGGCAAGTACGGCCTGGGGCTGGCCTATACCCTGTTCTCCCGCGGCAGCAACTACCGGCACCAGCCGGACGTGGACCAGGATGCCTCCGAAGGCCGTGTCTTCTTCACCCTCGCCATCCCGAGGTGGACCCCGTGAGCCCCCGTCGCCTCCTCGCGCGCGCCGCCGCCCTCGCGCTCCTCGCCGCGGCGGTGGCCTGCGCCGACTCGGTCGTGCGCCAGGTCGGCCCGGTGAACGACCCGGAGCTGGTCAACGTCACCGACTCCCTCTACTTCATCGCCAGCGACCTGGAGAACGTGAACGACCAGTTCACCTGGAGCTGGGAGAACACCGGCACCCGGGCGGAGGTGCTGCACCGGGCCTTCATCCACCACGGCTACGGGATCCTGACCATCGACGATGCGGTGGGCACCCGGGTGGACTCGACCCTGCTGGAATGGGAGCTGGACGCGAGCTCCCGAGAGGGGGTGCCGGGAACCTGGACGGTCACCCTCATCCTGGCGAGCGCCCGGGGCCGGGCGGAGTTCACCCTGCTCGGGCGGCCCTGACCGCCGGGGAACCGCCGGGCGCCCTCCGGCGTTCCTTGCGCGGTTTCCACCACGGGGGTCGGATGCGGGAGACGGCGACGCTGGGCGGCGGGTGCTTCTGGTGCCTGGAGGCGGTGTTCGAGCGGCTGGCGGGGGTCGAGCGGGTGGTGTCCGGGTACGCCGGGGGGCACACGGCGCATCCCACCTACCGCGAGGTGTCCGGCGGCCGCACCGGCCACGCCGAGGTGGTCCAGGTGACGTTCGATCCCTCGGTGCTCCCCTACCGGGAGCTGCTCGAGCTCTTCTTCGCCTTCCACGACCCCACGACGCCGGACCAGCAGGGGCCCGACTTCGGCCCCCAGTACCGCTCGATCGTGCTGGCCCACTCCGACGATCAGGCACGGACGGCGCGCGAGGTGATCGCCGCCCTCGAGGGGGCGGACACCTTCGGCGCGCCGGTCGTCACCGAGGTGAAGCCGCTGGAGCGGTTCTGGCCCGCCGAGCCCGGTCACCAGGAGTACTACCGCCGGAATCCCGACCAGCCCTACTGCCGGGCGATGATCACCCCGAAGCTCGCCAAGCTCCGGGCGAAGTACGCCGGGCGGCTCCGCCCGGCGACGGCCTGAGCGCGCGCCACGGTTAGATTCCGGGCGCCCCACCCGAGCCCGGAGTCCCGATGGCCGCCGGCCCAGGTCCCCGCCTCCTCGCCCTCTGGCGCCGGCTTTCACCCCTGCCGGGCGGGAAGTGGCTCTTCTCCCGGCTGGTCGGCCGGCAGGTGCCCTACTCCGGGTCGATCCGCGCGATCGTGACCGAGCTCGAGCCGGGCCATGCCCGGCTCGAGCTGCCCGACCGGCGTGCCGTGCGGAACCACCTCCACTCCATCCACGCGATCGCGCTCGTGAACCTGGGCGAGCTGGCCAGCGGGCTGGCGATGCTCGTGGGCCTTCCCGCCACCGTGCGCGGCATCGTGACCGGGCTCGAGATCGACTACCTCAAGAAGGCGCGCGGCCGGCTGGTGGCGGAGTGCCGGACGGCGATCCCGGCCACGGTGGCGGAGCGGACGCCCTTCACGGTGGAGGCGGAGATCCGCGACCCCGAGGGTGACGTGGTGGCCCGGGCGCGGGTCAACTGGCTGCTCGGACCAGTCGAAGGTCAAAGGTCGAAGGTCGAAGGAGTGCGGGGTCGGGAGGCGGTCCTTTGACCTCCGACCTTCGACATTCGCCTCTCGCCACTCCCCTCACCCGCGACGCCGGCATCGCCATCCCCATCATCGGGGGGGCGATGTACCCCTGCAGCAATCCCGAGCTGGTGGCGGCGGTCTCCGAGGCCGGCGGCATCGGCATCGTGCAGCCGATCTCCCTCACCTACGTCCACGGGCACGAGTACCGCGAGGGGCTCCGCCTCATCCGCCGGCTCACGTCGCGGCCGGTCGGGCTGAATGCGCTCATCGAATCGTCCTCCCGGCGCTACCACGAGCGGATGGTGCGCTGGGTGGCGGTGGCGATCGAGGAGGGCGTCCGCTTCTTCGTCACGTCGCTCGGCAACCCGCGGTGGGTGGTGGACGCGGCGCACGCCGCGGGCGGGAAGGTCTACCACGACGTCACCGAGCGGAAATGGGCGCTCAAGGCGCTCGACGCCGGCGTGGACGGGTTCATCGCCGTGAACGACCGCGCCGGGGGACACGCGGGGCCGCGGGACCCCGAGGCGCTGCTGGCCGAGCTGGCCGACCTCGACCGGCCCGTCGTCTGCGCCGGCGGCGTCGGCGCGGAGGCCGACTTCGTGCGGGCGCTCGCGCTCGGGTACGCCGGGGTGCAGATGGGCACCCGGTTCATCGCCACCACCGAGTGCCGTGCCGGCGAGCCGTACAAGCGGGCCATCCTCGAGGCCGACGCCGACGACATCGTGCTCACCGAGCGGATCACCGGCGTGCCGGTGGCGGTGATCAACACCCCCTACATCCAGCGGATGGGGACGAAGGCGGGCCCGCTCGCCCGCTGGCTCCTCCGCCAGCCGCGCACCAAGAAGTGGATGCGGACCGCCTACGCGCTCCGGTCGGTGTGGCAGCTCAAGCGCTCGTCGCTGGACGAGAGCGGCGCGAAGGACTACTGGCAGGCGGGGCGGAGCGTGGCAGGCATCCACGCGGTCGAGCCGGCCGGCGAGATCGTGCGGCGGTTCGCGGCGGCCGCGGAGGCTGCGCGCCGGCAGTGACCCGGTGACCCCTCCGGCATCAGGGCCTTCGGCCGCTAGAAGTCCTTCCGCCGGAAGCCCCGCCAGCCGAGCGCCAGCGGTCCCGCCACCCAGACCAGCAGCAGCCCCGCCGCCGCGGCGGTGCCCCACGGCCCCCCGAGCGTGCGGCGGAACACGGCCCCGGTGTACCCCAGCAGGGCCGCGGCATCGATCTGCACCAGCACGAGCACGCGGCCGAGGTCCACCGGGTTGAGCGCCATCAGGACGAGGAGCGGGCGCTCGAGCGGCCAGCGCGCGAAGAGCACCGTGGCGAGGAGTACCACCCCGTCGTAGAGGATCGCCGCTGCCAGCCAGGCGAGGAGGGCGGCACCCAGTCCCTTGGCCCGGTCCTCGAAGCGGATGGCCACCACGAATGCCACGGCACCGAAGACCAGCGTGAGCAGCACGCCGGTGAGGAGGAGCAGCGGGGCCGCCCCGTGGACCAGGGCCGCCGGGCCCAGGTGCGCCAGGAACGGGATCCCGGTGCCGAGCAGGAAGGCGCCGGCCAGCGGCAGCACCAGCCCGGCATAGAGCCCGGCGAAGAGCGGCCGGCGACCCACCGGTTGCACCAGCAGCAGCTCCACGAACTCGCGGGCGGTGTAGAGGTAGAGGGTGCCGAAGACGGCGCTCACCAGCGGCACCGCCAGCAGCACGAGGTTGAGCAGGCTCACGACGACGCGGTCGCCCGCCCCGCCGAAGCGGAAGAGGGCGTCGGTGAGCACGCCGAAGAGCAGGCCGTAGCCGATCACCCAGCGGCTCCGCACCAGGTTCCGCACTTCCCACGCGAGGACCTTCCGCGCCGCCCTCACGGTCGCCCCGCCTCGAGCAGGGCCGCCACTGCCCGCTCCAGCCCGTGGAGGCCGGTCCGCTGCACCAGGTCGCGTACCGGGCCGTGATAGCGAACCCGCCCCTCGATCAGCACCACCAGGTCCTGCGCCAGGTCCTCCAGCTCCGACATCACGTGGGAGCTGAGCAGGATCGTGCGCCCACGTCCCTGCAGCTCCCGGATCCGGTCCTTGAGCACCGCACTCGCCGCGGGGTCGAGCCCGGCGGTCGGCTCGTCGAGGATGAGGAGCCGGGGCTGGAAGAGGAACGCGATCGCGGCGTTGAGCTTCTGCCGCGTGCCGCCGGAGAGGGCCCGGACCGGCTTGCCCAGCTGGTCCCGCAGTCGGAAGCGATCGAGCAGGGTCTCGTCGGTGGCCGCCGCCGCGCCCCGGAGGCCGCGGAGCAGCGCCAGGACCTCGGTGCCGGTCAGGTTCTCGGGGAAGCGGGGGAGCTGCGGCATGTAGCCGATCGCGCCGCGGGGCCGCGGGTCCTCGCCCAGGGGGACGCCGTCGAGCCGGATCACCCCCCCGTCGGGGCGGACCAGGCCGAGCACCGACTTCACCAGCGTGCTCTTCCCGGCGCCGTTGGGGCCGACGAGGGCGGTGACCCGGCCCGGCACGAGGGCCAGGTCCACCCCCTGGAGGACCTCCAGCCGGCCGAAGCGCTTCCGGAGCCCGGCCACCTCGAGGCGAGCGCCGGCGTGGGCGGGTGTCGCGGCCCCTCCCGGCTCGAGGCGGAGCACCGGGGCGGTCACCCCGGGCTCCGCATCAGCGGCGCCCGGTCGGCCAGGGCCTCGGGGGCGAGCACCGGCAGCACGCGCTCCGCGGCGTCCAGCAGCTCGACGAAGAGGCTCCGGTTCACCACCAGGGCGGCGGGATGGCGCTCCACCAGATAGGCGAAGAGCCGCACCGGCTGGAACGGGACGTCCCCGGTGCCGTCCCGGTCGAGGTCGTAGCCGCGGTAGCCGTCCCACCAGTTGCCCGCGAAGGTGCTGGAGTGCTGCCGCCCGTTGGTGGCCACGTCGAAGGTGTTCGCCTCGAAGGTGTTGGCCTCGAACCGGCAGGCCTCGGTGTTCGCCATCAGCCGGATGGCCCACCCGTTCGAGCGGAAGGCATTGCCCCGGATCTCCAGCCGCGACGCCCCCTCCGACCAGAGCCCGACGGTGTTCGCCTCGAAGCGGTTGCCGGTGATGCTCCCGTCGGTGATGTCCTTGAGCAGGAGGCCGTACGAGGCCGGGCCCCGGCTCCCCGCGAAGGTGTTGTCGTGCATCGTGACGCCGCGACTGTACATCACGGCCACGCCGGCACCGTTGGCGGTGAACGCGTTGCCCTCGTACCTCGCGTCGTGGGAGAACATGAAGTGCAGCCCGTACCGGAGGTTCCCGGTGGACTCGTTCCGGCGGATCACCCCGCGCTCGGAGAACTCGAGGTAGATCCCGTCGCGATGGCGGCTGACGCGGTTGTCCTCGACCACCGCGTCGGGCGAGTACCAGAGGTGGATGGCGTTGCCCGACTGCGACTCGCGGGCGCCGGTGCCGGCGATCCGGTTCCGCCGCACGGTGCAGCCCGGGCTTTCCTGCAGGTAGAGGGCGAACATCGCGTCCTCCACCACCAGGTCCTCCAGCACGCAGCGGCGCGCCCCGGTCGCCTTGAGCGCGGCCCGGTCCTCGACGAAGGTGAGGCCGGTGTGCCGGAGGGTGAGCCCGCGGATCGTCACGTCGTCCGCCGTGATGCGGAGGAGCCCGCGCTCCCCCTCGCCGTCCAGCACCGCGCCGGGCTCGCCCACGAGCTCGAGCGGGCGGTCCACCGTGATGGTCGGCTCCCGGTAGGTGCCCGCCGGGATCACCACCCGGCCTCCCGGCGGGGCCCGCCGCACCGCCTCCGCGATGGTCCCGGCGCCGGCGCTGACCACGAGTTCTCCGGACCGGGGCCCCGCCGCCGCGGGGGGCGCGCCGGCGGCGGCGTCCTCGTGGGCGCCGCCCGCCAGCCGCCCCCGCACGGCCTTCCAGTCGAGCAGCTCGCCGCCCAGTGCGGCCCGGAGGCTGTCGGCGGCGGGCCCGGGCCTGAGCGCCGCCACGTTCCCGGCCATCGGGGAGCGGAGCGCGGGGCTGGCCAGGAACACGGCCTCCCGCAGCTCGAGCCAGCCGTCGCCCAGGTAGTCCGCCGCCCAGAGCGAGTGCACCTCGGCCTCCGGCACCGTCCCCTCGGCGAGGAAGCCGGCGAGGCAGGCGAGGTCGTCGAAGACCAGGACCTTCCCGGTGCGGGTCA
>JAICEH010000067.1 GCA_025924275.1 Gemmatimonadales bacterium
GGCGCGCGGGGAGTGGCCCCGGGCCGGGGAACTCCACGCGGCCCTCCGGGGCGAGGGCCTCGGAGCGACGCTGTGGCTGGCGGAGGTCCCTGCCGCCAGGACCGCCGCCCGGGCGGGGCGGGGCGGCCGATCCGCCGTGCGCCCCCGGACGCGGCGCCCGGTGCCGGTCGCCGGACCCGCAGGTCCGGCCTCGCCCGCGGCCTTCGAGCAGGTCGTCCCGGCGATGGGCGACCGGATCCGGGCCTGGGCGGTCGCCGCGCTCGGGGACGTCGGTGGCCGCCACGCGTGGGACCTCTATGCCGGCGCCGGGGAGACCACCGCGCTGCTCGAGGCGGGAGGCGCGACGGTCGAAAGCGTCGAGGTGGCCCGACGGCACGACGGCACCACGGCACGGCGGCGGGACGGGTGGCACGAAGCGCGGGTCGAGGACGTCGTGACGCGGCTCCGCCCGCCGGAGGTGGTGGTCACCAACCCGCCGCGGACCGGGATGGACCCGCGGGTCGTGGCGGGGATCGCCGCGGCCGCCCCGGCGAGGATCGCCTACGTCTCCTGCGACCCGGCGACCCTCGCGCGCGACATCGCCCGGCTCGCCGACTACCGGCTGGCCGGACTCCGGGCCTTCGACCTCTTCCCCCAGACCGCCCACGTCGAGGTGGTGGCGATCCTGGAGCGCCGATGAAGTACTTCGTCACCGTGGCGGGCCGGGAGCACGTCGTCCTGGTGGATGGTGACCGCGTCACCCTGGACGGGCAGCCGGTCGAGGCCACCGCCGCCCCGGTGGCCGGGACCCCCGTCCGGCAGGTGCTGGTGGACGGCGCCTCCTGGATGCTCACCACCGAGGCCGTGGGCCGCGGCCGGTGGGAACTCGGCTGGCGCGGCGACCGCTGGGAGGTGGAGGTGGTGGATGAACGGACCCGGCACATCCGCACACTCACCGGCCCCGGGCAGGCGCGGACCGGCGGCGGCCTGCTCCGGGCGCCGATGCCGGGGCTGGTGGTCCGGGTCCTGGTCGAGCCGGGCCAGCAGGTGGAAGCCGGACAGGGGGTGGTGGTGCTGGAGGCGATGAAGATGGAGAACGAGCTCAAGGCAGTCGGGCCGGGTGTGGTCCGGGCCATCCGGGCCGAAGTCGGCCGGCCGGTGGAGAAGGGGGAGGTGCTGGTGGAGCTCGGCAGCTAGGGCGCCCAAGCACCTCAGCCGCCCTCAGCCGCCCTCAGCCGTCCCCAGCCGTCCCCCTTGACCCTAACCCCAACCCCCAGCTAGGTTTTGGGTCTGCGCCGGAATCCGGGCGCGACGACTCGTACGCAGTGTGGACCGGACGATGAAGACCTTCAGCGCCAAGCCGGGCGACATCTCGCACGACTGGCACGTCGTGGATGCGGCGGGCGTCCCGCTCGGGCGCCTGGACACCGCGGTGGCCCAGCTCATCCGCGGCAAGCACAAGCCCAGCTTCACCCCCCACCTGGACGGGGGCGACTTCGTCATCGTCGTCAACGCCGGGCAGGTGAAGCTCACCGGCGGCAAGCTGGACAAGAAGACCTACTTCCGCCACACCGGCTACATGGGTCACGAGAGCCACACACCGGCGCGCGAGGTCCTGGCCCGGCATCCCGACCGCGTGATCGAGAAGGCGGTCTTCGGGATGCTGCCGAAGAATTCCCTGTCCAAGCAGAAGCTCCGGACCAAGCTCAAGGTGTACGCCGGCGCCGAGCATCCGCACCAGGCGCAGCAGCCCAAGGCCTTCGCGGTGGGCGCCACTCGGGAGAACGCATGAGCACGACCGCCGTCGAGAACCGCTGGCAGGGCACGGGCCGCCGCAAGACGAGCGTCGCCCGGGTGTACCTCCTGCCCGGCACCGGCAAGTGGGACATCAACGGGCGGACGCTGGGGGACTACTTCCCCCGCTCCTCGCTGGTGCAGCACATCCAGCAGGCGTTCACCGCCACCGACACGCTGGGACGCTACGACGTCCGGGCGCACGTGGACGGCGGCGGGCAGACCGGCCAGGCCGGCGCGCTCCGGCTCGCCATCGCCCGCGCGCTGGTGCAGGCCGACGAGGCCAACCGGGCGCGGCTCCGCCCGGCCGGCCTGCTGACGCGGGATCCGCGGGCCGTCGAGCGGAAGAAGCCCGGCCGTCCGGGCGCGCGGAAGCGGTTCCAGTTCAGCAAGCGGTAGTCCCCGGGGGCGCCCGAGGGGGCGCCCCGATCACGCACGCCGCCCGAGTCCGGCGGGGGTGTCCCGGCGCCGATGCGCGGGATCCGGCCGGACGATGAAGGCGGCGGACGCTCAACCCCATAGAGAAGGAACCCCAGGCCCCGATGTCCCAGCCCCAGCTCCAGGATCTCCTCGACGCCGGCGTGCACTTCGGCCACCAGACCCGACGGTGGAACCCGAAGATGCGCCGCTTCATCTTCGCCGAACGCTCCGGCATCTACATCATCGACCTGCAGAAGACCCTGCGGCAGATCCAGAAGGCGCAGGAGCTCCTCCGCGGCGTGGAGCTCAAGGGCGACGGCGTGCTCTTCTTCTGCACCAAGCGGCAGCTGAAGGGCATCGTGCAGGCCGAGGCCGAGCGCTGCGGGGCGTACTACGTGACCGAGCGGTGGCTGGGGGGCATGCTGACCAACTTCCAGACCGTGAAGAAGCAGCTCAAGCGCTTCCGCGAGCTGGAGCAGGGCAGCCAGGACGACAGCTTCGGGAACTACACGAAGAAGGAGAAGCTCCTCTTCGAGCGGGAGAAGGTGAAGCTCAGCCGGAACCTCGAGGGCATCAAGGGGATGACGCGGCTTCCGGGCGCGCTCTTCGTGGTCGACGCGAAGAAGGAGAAGATCGCGGTCTCCGAGGCCAACAAGCTCGGGATCCCGGTGGTGGCCATCGTGGACACCAATGCGGACCCCGACGTGATCACCGTGCCGATCCCCGGGAACGACGACGCCATCCGCGCCGTCTCGCTCATCTCCGCCGCGCTGGGTGACGTGATCCGCGAGGCCCGGGCGCAGGTGCCGCTCCGCGAGGTGTCCGAGGACGCCGAGGGCGAGACCTGGTCCAGCGAGCAGGGCAGCGAGGAAGAGGCGGAGCGCAAGCGCCGGCGCTCGCGGCGGAAGCGGCGGCCGAAGCCGGAGGCGATCGCCGCCCGGCTGAAGTCGGACGCCGGCGCCGAGGAGCCGGCGGCTGCGGCCGAGCCGGACGCGTAAGCCGGGGCCCGTGCCTGACGACCGTCCGCCGCTCGGGGCCCCGGCCTCGGGCGGCGGTCTTGCTGGAATACCCCAGACGACGTGAAGGCAGGACGATGACGACGAAGACGATCACCACCAAGGACATCAGCGAGCTCCGCGCCCGCACCGGCGCCGGCATCGGCGACTGCAAGAAGGCGCTGGAGGAGACCGGCGGCGACATGGACGCCGCGGCGGAGCTGCTGCGGAAGAAGGGCATCGCGAAGGCCGAGAAGCGCGCCGGCCGCGACGCCATGCAGGGCCTCGTCTTCCTCGAGGCCTCTGACGGGGGCGACTTCGGGGCGATGGTCGAGCTCAACTGCGAGACCGACTTCGTGGCCAAGACCGAGGCGTTCCAGGCGCTCGGGCTCGAGCTCCTCGCCTTCGCCGCCGCCGCCCCGGCCGGCACCCATCGGCTCGGGCAGGACGGCGAGCTCCTCGCCGCGCCGATGGGCGGCAAGCCGGCCGGCGAGCGGGTGAAGGAGGTCGCGGGCGTCATCGGCGAGGCCATCTCGGCCAAGCGGCTGGCCCACTTCCGGCCCCACGGCGGCACCGTGGGCGCCTACCTGCACCACAACCGCCAGGTCGGGGTGCTGGTGGAGGTGGCGGGCGCCACCGGGCCGGCGGCCCTGGCGATGGCCCGGGACGTGGCCCTCCACGTGGCGAGCGCGGACCCGGTGGCGGTGCGGCCCGAGGACATCCCCGCCGAGGTGATGGAGCGGGAGCGCCGGATCGCCGAGGAGCAGGTGGCGGCGGAGGGCAAGCCCGAGGCGATCCGCGCGAAGATCGTGGACGGCAAGCTGCGGAAGTTCGCCGAGGAGCGCGCCCTGCTGGCCCAGCCCTTCGTCAAGGACGAGGCCCGCACCGTCGGGGACGTGGTCAAGGCCGTCCCCGGCGCGATGGTGGTGCGCTTCGCCCGCTTCCGGATCGGGGAGGCCTGATGGCGCTCGCCTACGCGAGCGCGCTCCTCAAGCTGTCCGGCGAGGCCCTCGCCGGGGAGAAGGGGCAGGGCCTCGACTTCCGGGTGGTGGAGACCCTGGCGGACCAGATCAAGGCGGTCCACGAGATGGGGGTCCGCCTGAGCCTGGTGGTGGGCGGGGGCAACTTCGTCCGGGGCACCAGCGCGAGCGCGCAGGGGCTCGACCGGGTCTCCGCGGACTACATGGGCATGCTGGCGACGGTCATCAATGCGCTCGCGGTCCAGGACGTCCTGGAGAAGAAGGGCGTGATGACCCGGGTGATGACCGCCATCCGGATGGAGTCGCTGGCCGAGCCGTACATCCGGCGGCGCGCGGTCCGTCACCTGGAGAAGGGCCGCCTCGTCATCTTCGCGGCCGGCACCGGGAATCCCTTCTTCTCCACCGACACCGCCGGGGTGCTGCGCGCCCTGGAGGTCGAGGCGGACGTGATCCTCAAGGGCACCAACGTGGACGGGATCTACACCGCGGACCCGCGGAAGGACCCGGCCGCCGCGTTCCTGCCGGAGCTCTCCTACCAGGAGGCGATCGTCAACGGCTACGCCGTGATGGACGCCAATGCGTTCGCGCTCTGCAAGGAGAACCGGCTGCCGATCGTCGTGTTCAACCTCAGCCAACCCGACGCCATCGCGCGCGTGCTGCGGGGCGAGCGGGTGGGGACCATCGTGCGATGACCACGGTTGCCGAGGTGCTCAAGACCTCCCGCGAGCACATGGACAAGGCGGTGGAGAGCGTCAAGCGCGAACTGTCCACGATCCGGAGCGGGAAGGCGTCCACCTCCCTGCTCGACCTCGTGCGGGTCGAGGCGTACGGCCAGATGATGCCGCTCAACCAGGTGGCGATGGTCAACGCACCGGAGCCGCGCCTGCTCACCGTGCAGCCGTTCGACAAGGGCCTGACCGGCGCCATCGAGAAGGCGATCCGGGACGGCGACCTGGGGCTCAACCCCGCCAGCCAGGGCCAGCTCATCCGGGTGCCGATCCCGCCGCTCTCCGAGGAACGCCGGCGCGAGCTGGTGAAGCTCACCCACAAGCTGGCCGAGGAGGGCAAGGTGGGGGTGCGCCACGCCCGGCACGAGGGGATGGCGCGACTGAAGAAGCTGGACAAGCTCGCCGAGGACGAGCGTGGCCGGGCCGAGAAGGACATCCAGAAGCTCACCGACGAGCACACCGCCGCCATCGACAAGCTCCTGCAGGCCAAGGAAGCGGAGCTGATGGAGGTCTGAGGCCGGTGGACGACGCGGACGCCCTGCTCGACCGCCTCCGCCTCGCCGGGGGGGTCCCCCGGCACGTCGCCGTGATCATGGACGGCAACGGCCGCTGGGCCGCGCGGCGGCACCTGCCGCGCCCGCTGGGGCACCAGGCGGGGATGGCGGCGGTGCGGGAGGTGGTGGAGGGCGCCCTCGCCGCCGGGGTCGAGGTCCTGACGCTCTTCGCCTTCAGTCGCGAGAACTGGCAGCGGCCCCCCGAGGAGATCGACGCGCTGATGACCCTCCTCGAGGAGTACATCGCGCGCGAGCGGGACGAGCTCCGCCGGAACGGCGTGAGCGTCCGCGTCCTCGGCGACCTCGCCCGGCTCGGCCCCGGCGCCCGGGCGGCGGTGGACCGCATCGTGGCGGAGACCGCCGGCGGGACCGGGCTCGTCCTCAACCTCTGCATCTCCTACGGCTCCCGCGACGAGATCGCGCAGGCCGCCCGGGCGCTCGCCGAGGAGGTGGCCGCCGGGCGCCTCGGGCCGGCCGACGTGACCGCGGAGGCCCTGGCCGCCCGGCTCTGGACCGCCCCCCATCCCGATCCCGACCTCCTGATCCGCACCTCGGGCGAGATGCGGCTCTCCAACTTCCTCCTCTGGCAGCTCGCCTACGCCGAACTCTGGGTGACGCCCGTGCTCTGGCCCGACTTCACCCGGCGCGACCTGTTCGAGGGCATCCTCGAGTTCCAGCGGCGCGACCGCCGATTCGGGCGCGTCCCGGCCTGATGACCCCGAACATGACGCGGCGGGTCGCCTTCGCGGCCGTCGCCATCCCGGTCGCGGTGGGCCTCGTCTGGCTGGGCGGCCCGCCGCTGGCGGCCCTGGTCGCCCTGGTGTCGGTGCTGGGCACGCGCGAGCTCTACCGCTTCGGCGAGCGCCAGGGGCTCCGGCCGTGGAAGGCCTACGGCTTCCTCCTCGCCGCCCTGGCCGCCCCCCTCGCGTGGGCGGTCACCCGCTCCCCCGAGGTCGCCGCTGCCGTCGCGGCAGCCTGGCCCTATGCCGCGGGCCTCCTGCTCGTGGTCCTGCTGCTCGGGACGCTGGTCCGCCTCCCGGCCGACGCGAAACCCCTCGGGTCCGCCGCCGTCACCCTGTTCGGCCTCCTGTACGCCGGCCTCCTGCCGGCGTTCCTCGTGGCGATCCGTCACGCGGGCCATGGACCCCGGTCGTGGGCCGGCACCGCGCTGGTCTTCTTCCCGCTGGCGCTCACCTGGGCGTGCGACAGCCTGGCCATGGAGGTTGGCCGGCGGGTGGGCGGGCCCAGGCTCTGGCCGTCGGTGAGTCCCGGGAAGACCTGGTCGGGGGCCGCGGGCGGCTTCGCCGGCGCACTCCTCGCCGTGCCGCTCTACCGCTGGCTCGCGCTCGAGCCGGCCGGCATCGCCTTGCCCCTCTGGCAGGGCCTCCTCATCGCCGGCCTGGTCGGCACCCTGGGCCAGCTCGGGGACCTCGCCGAGTCGCTCTTCAAGCGGGAAGCCGGGCTCAAGGACTCCTCCGACCTGATTCCGGGGCACGGCGGGATCCTCGACCGTTTCGATTCGCTCTACGTAGTGCTCCCGGTGGCGGCCGCCCTCTACCGTTGCTTCGGGATCATCTGATGCGCGGCATCGCGATCCTCGGCTCCACCGGGTCCATCGGCCGGAGCACGCTGGCGGTCCTGGACCGCCAGCGTGAGCACTTCCGCGTCGTGGCGCTCACCGCGGGCAGCAACTGCGACCTGCTCGAGGCGCAGGTGGCGGCGTGGCGGCCGGCGTTTGCGGGGGTGGTCGAGCGGGGGAGGGATGCCTTCCCGGCGGGGCCCGGCGTGCTGGTCGAGGCCGCCACCCACCCCGACGCCGACATCGTGGTGAACGCGGTGGTCGGGGCCGCTGGCCTCGACGCGACGCTGGCGGCCCTGCGCGCCGGCAAGCGCGTGGCGCTCGCCAACAAGGAAACCCTGGTCACCGCCGGGGAGCTGGTGCTCCGCGCCGCTCGGGAGGGTGGGGGGGAGCTGGTCCCGGTGGACTCGGAGCACAGCGCGGTGCTCCAGTGCCTCACCGCGGCCACCAACGCGGCGCGCCGCCTCATCCTCACCGCCTCCGGTGGCCCGTTCCGCGAGTGGCCCACCGAGCGGGTCGCGGCGGCCACGGTGGACGAGGCGCTCCGCCACCCGACCTGGCGGATGGGCCGGAAGGTGACCGTCGACAGCGCCACCCTGGCCAACAAGGCGCTCGAGCTGATCGAGGCCCACCACCTCTTCGGGCTGCCCTACGAGGCGCTCGAGGTCGTGGTGCATCCGCAGAGCATCGTCCACGCCTTCGTCGAGTTCGCCGACGGGAGCGTGGTGGCCCAGCTGGGCTTCCCCACGATGGAGCTACCGATCCTCTACGCCCTCACCCACCCGGGCCGCCTCCCCGATGCGGGCATCCCCCGGTTCGACCCGGTGGCGGCGGGGCCGCTCACCTTCGAGCCGGTGCGGGAGGTCTTCCGTGCGTTCCACCTCGGGGTCGCGGCCGGTCGGGCGGGAGGGACCGCCCCGGCGGTGTTCAACGCCGCCAACGAGGTTGCCGTGGCCGCCTTCCTTGAGGGCGCCCTCCCCTTCGGCGGCATCGCCGACGTGATCGAGGCCGTCCTGGCCGCCGACCCCGTCGTCGCCGCCGACTCGCTCGAGACGGTCCGGGCCGCCGACCGGCGCGCCCGGGCCGCCGCCACCGCCATCATCTCCCGATGATCACCCTCCTCGCCTTCCTCGTCACCATCGGCGTGCTCGTCTTCATCCACGAGCTGGGCCACTTCCTCGCCGCCAAGTGGGCCGGCATCCACGTGCACCGCTTCTCGCTGGGGCTCGGGAGCCCGGTGCCGTGGCTCACCACCCGGCGGGGCGAGACCGAGTACTGCGTCTCCTGGATTCCCCTCGGCGGGTACGTGAAGATGGCCACGAGGGAGGAGGGCGCGGATCCGGGCGCCCTCGAGGGGGCCACCCCCGAAACACCGGTGGCGCCCGACGCCTACTACGAGGCCAAGCCGGTCTGGAAGCGGATGGTCGTCATCCTCGCCGGGGTGACGATGAACGCGCTGTTCGCCTGGCTCGCCTTCTCGGGCCTCGCCTGGCGCAACGGGATCACCATCAACCCCGAGACCCGGCTCGGCGTCATCGCCGGCGACTCGCTGCCCGAACCCGCGCGGGCGATCCTCGACATCCCGCCCGGCACTCGGATCACGGCGGTCAACGGCGTCCCGGTGGATTCGTGGAACGGGGTCCAGGACCTCACCCAATCCGCGCCGGGCGACAGCCTGGTGTACCAGCTCGAGGGGCTCCCGGCGCTGGCGCTCCCGGTGCATCACGACGACCTCGACACTCGCCTCAGGCTCTCGATGATGCTCCAGCCCTGGCTGGCGCCGGTCGTGGGCGGCGTGGCCGACGGCTACCCCGGCGCGGCGGCGGGCCTGCAGGCTGGCGACACCATCGTGGCCGTGGACGGCCAGCCCGTCGTCCAGTGGTACGACATGGCGGACCGGATCGAGGCGGCCGCCGACCGGCCCCTCACCTTCCTGGTCGGGCGGCCGGGGGGCCGGGTGGAGCTGACGGTGACGCCCCGGGCCGAGATCGTCACGGTGGGCCGCGAGCGGCGGACGATCGGCCGGGTCGGCGTCGAGGCGGGCTTCCCGCTGTTGAACGAGCCCCTGGACCTGGGCGGCGCGCTTCGGCACGGCCTCGCGCTGACCGGGGCCGCGTCCACCCAGATCGTCCGCACCGTCCGGGGGATGGTCACCGGGCGGGTGAGCACCCGTGAGGTCGGGGGGCCGATCCTGATCGGCCAGCTGGCTGGCCAGGCCGCCCGGGGCGGCTGGGAGCCCTTCCTCGCCTTCATGGCGCTGATTTCGGTCAACCTGGCCATCCTCAACCTGCTGCCCATCCCGGTGCTGGACGGAGGGCAGTTCCTGTTCCTGGTGGCCGAGGGGCTGCGGCGCCAGCCGTTGTCGCTCGGACTCCGGCTGCAGCTGACCCGGGTGGGGGTCGCCCTGCTCCTGATGCTGATGGTGCTGGTGTTCTGGAACGACATCAGCCGGCTGGTGGCAGGGGGATTGGGGGGCTGAGAAACGAGTGCCGGGTGCCGGGTGCCGAGTGCCGGGTGGGTGCCGAGTGCCGGGTGGGTGCCGAGTGCCGGGGGGGTGCCGAGTGCCGGGTGGAGGGTGCCGAGTGGTGGAATGGACATGGGA
>JAICEH010000068.1 GCA_025924275.1 Gemmatimonadales bacterium
CCGCACCGCCCAGTCCCGCTCGCCCCGGAACGCGCGCCAGGCGTGCCACGTCCGGCGCAGCGTCGCCAGGTCGGCGCTCCAGCGGACCTCGGCCCGGGGAAGGGACTTCGGCACCTCGGTTGCGCTCTGCCCCTCCACCCCGCGGCCGCCTCGCGGCTCGCCGCTGGCACGGGGGCCGGCGGCCAGTCGCGACGCCCAGTGGGTGAAGGCGTCGAGCCGGAGTCCGCGGGCCGGCACCCCGAACGTCCGGAGTCCCGGCGGGAGGTCCCGGGCCCGGGCCGGGTCGGTCTGGAGGTGCTCGTCGGGCTCGAGGGCCACCACGTCCACCTCCCAGCCGCGCTCTTCCGCGAACTGGCTCATCCGCTGCCAGCGGAGGCCGCCCACGGCCACGCTGGGCGGGAAGTGGTAGCTCACCACCAGGAGCCGGCGCGTCATCCGGCGGTCGCCCCTCCGGTGG
Organism: Gemmatimonadales bacterium; assembly: GCA_025924275.1. Lineage (GTDB taxonomy): Bacteria > Gemmatimonadota > Gemmatimonadetes > Gemmatimonadales > GWC2-71-9 > JAICEH01. Next base: position 458 of record JAICEH010000068.1, read on the forward strand.
CCTCCCGCACGCGCCGCGCCGCCTCGCTGAGCGTCACCGGCTCGAACGGGGTGTGCCGGGCGGTCCACTCGAGCCAGCGCTCGATCCGGTCCAGGAAGGCCTCCAGCTCCGAGGGGGCGCGCACGTAGGGCGTCTTCCCCGGGACCAGCGAGCCGCTGTGGAAGAAGGCGTTGAGCACCGGGAGGCGCCGCCGGACGGCCACCTCGGTGAGCCGCCGCATCCCCTCGAAGCCGTCGATCTCGGGGCAGAGGGAGAGCTTCTCGACCAGGTCCAGGCGCGCGAGGATGCCGATCGCGTGGAACAGGCGGGGCAGTCGGGTGTTGAGCAGCCGGTCCACCGGCCCCCACTTGCGCCAGTTCCCTCGGGAGAAGCCGACCGTCGCCGGGATCTCGACCAGCGGCCCCGCGGCGAGCGGCGTCTGGATGTCGGATTCGCCGTCCTGGAAGTAGGGCCAGGCGGGGGCGTGGCTATAGGCGGGGCTCTCCTTCACGTCGAACCAGTAGGTGTACGGGATGACGCTCGAGTCCACCTCGTAGCCCTGGCCGATCAGGGCCTCGATCCCGACCCGGTCGAGCAGCCAGCGGCCGGCGCGGAACGCGGTCGGCGGCGCGCCGCGCGCGGCGGCAATCGCGGTGGTGAGCGTGGCCAGCTTCCGGCGCTGGAGGTCGGGGGGGAGGTTCCGCATCCCGGTGTTCCGGTCGGAGAACTCCTCCTCGAGCGGCGGCGTGTTCCAGGGGTGGAGGTGGGCGCCCACTTCGGCGCGGCCGCTCCGCTCGATGCCGCAGAGGATCTCCATCGCCCAGGGACGGGTGGCCACCTCGTACGTCGTCAGGTAGGTGGGCCGGACCCCGTAGCGGTCGAACAGCGACTGGAGCCGCTCGATGCCGCGGATGTTCTCCACCGTGATCCCCTCCCGGGAGGGGAACCAGTTGTCTTCCTCGGTGTCGATCGTGACGAGCAGGAAGGGCGGTGTCACCCCAGCACCAGCTTCGAGGCGTGAAAGGCCTCGGCGTAGGTCGAGGGGGCGGCCGCCTCCAGGCCCCGGAGCCGGAGCAACCCGCGGAAGGTCTCGGCGTCGAACCAGTGCTTGCCCCGCTGGGAGGGGAAGCCCTCCATCACCAGCGCCACCTTGCGCTCGGCCACCTCCCGCGTGAGCGGCACGTAGCAGTTGGGCGGGGCCAGGTCGCCCTCGTACTTGGGGATCTCGTACTCGAGGACCAGGTGGTCGCGCCAGGCGTTCCAGGTCAGCTCGGCCACGGTGCGGTGGTCCTGGTGCCGGTCGGCCCGGCGGTGGGTGAAGATCAGGTCCGGCGTGCCCGCGCCCCGGATCCGCTCGAAGGCATCCTTGAGCGGGTCGAAGGCGCCGGGGAAGCGGGCGTCCGGGAAGTCGAGCACCTCGATCCGCGCCGCCCCGGCGCCGGCCAGGAATCGCGCGGCGCTCGCCTCCGCCTCCCGCCGCCGGTCGGGGGTGCCGCTCAGCACCACCCAGTGCACCTCGGTGCCGGGCCGGGTGTCGAGCAGCTGGAGCACGGCGCCGCCGCAGCCGATCTCGATGTCGTCGGCGTGGGCCCCGAGGCAGAGGAGGCGGAGCGGCCGGCCGGGCGGCAGGGCGGGGACGAGCGGCAGCATCAGGCCCGCGCCCCGAGTGGCCACCGCGCCGCCTGCTCCGCCCAGAGCGCGTCCACCCGCCGCCCGGCGGGCCGCTCCACGTCGGCGAGGCCGACGACGCCGTCCTTCGGCACGTCGCGGAGGAGCCGGGCACCCTCCGAGAGGCCCATCGGCAGGGCGCCGGCGGCCCGCGCCTCGGGGGCGTTGTCGATGAGGCCGTAGGCCAGGAAGCCGCCGACCCCGTCGAGGACCTCCCCGGCGCGGAGGTCGCGCTTCGCCACCGTGACCACCTCGCACACCGGCCCCGCCATCGGGGCCACGGTCGCGTCTCCACCGAGCACCGCGCGGCCGATGGTGCTGGCGATCTGCAGGTGCGGCAGGTGGTAGGGGGTGTAGAACACGTAGAAGGGCCCGTCTCCCAGCTTGTAGTAGGCCAGCTGCGCCCGCTTGAGCGGTTGCTCCTCGTGGACCACCACGAACGCCCCGGTGTGCGGCGCAGCACCGAGGGCGTAGTCCACGATCCCGCCCGCGAGCATCTCGGCGGCGGGCAGGAGCCCGGCGACCTCGTTGACGTGGGCGCAGGCGGGGCCGTGCATCCCCCGCCGGCCGACGCGGAACCCCGTGGCGTTGGCGAGGATCGTGGCCTCCATCGAGAGCTTGGTGGCGTCGGCGAAGCTGGTCACCTTGCGCGCGTCCTGCCCGTACTTCTCGGCGAAGCCGCGCTGGGTCTCCGGCGTCCGGTAGTGGTCCACCAGGCCCTTGAGGTTGCCCGCCGCCACCGGCCGGAGGCCGAGTCCCCGGAGGTAGCGGAGCAGGGTCATTGCCACCCCGGGCTCGTCGCCGTCGGTGTTGGTGAGGACCACCCCTGCCGCGTCGGCCTTCGCCTTGAGGACCGGCCCGACGAGGCTGTCCAGCTCGGCGTTCACCAGCACCACGTGCTTGCCGTGCGCGATGGCGAGCTCCGTCACGCGGGCCGCGTGCTCGAGCGTGCCGGTCACCTCGATCACCAGGTCCACGTTGCCCGCGGCGCAGACGGCCTCGGCGTCCTCGGTGACCGTGAATTCGCCTCGCGAGATGGCGTCCTCGACGTCGGACGGACCGACGGAGCGCCGGGGCGCCGGGGCACCGCCCTCGGCATAGGCGCGCTCCGCGTTCGCCAGCGTGCGGTTGGCGATCGCCGCGAGGCGGATGCCGGGTGCGGGTGTCAGCAGGGTGAGGGCCACGGCCCGGCCGGTCACGCCCGCGCCGACCATCGCCACCTGCACCGGCCGGCCGGCCGCCTGCCGCGCCGCAAGCTCGAGGTCCACCGGGATCACGCGATCGCCTCCCCGTCGAGCAGCGGCCAGGTCCGGTCCCGGTCCGAGATGACGCTCACTGCCGCCGGCCAGGCGATCCCCAGCGCGGGGTCGTTCCACCGGGCGCCGCGCGCGGCCGCCGGGGTGTACGGGGCCGTGGCGGCGTACTGGAGCTCGGTGTCGCCGGCGAGCGTGAGGTACCCGTGGGCGCAGAGGGGCGGCACCCAGACGGCGTGCCGGTTCTCCGCCGTGAGCTCCACCCCCTGCCAGTGCCGGTAGGTGGGCGAGCCCGGACGGAGGTCCACCACCACGTCCCAGGCGGCGCCGCGCACCACCCGGACCAGCTTCGCCTCGGGCGCCTCGGCGGACTGCCAGTGCAGGCCGCGCATCGTCCCCCGCGCGGGACTCCAGCCGGTGTTGAGCTGGACCGGCGCGGGCCCGAGCCCCCGTGCGGCGAACTCCGCCACGTCCCACAGCCGCGCGAACAGGCCGCGCTCGTCGTGGGCGGGCTCCGGCACGAGGAGCCAGGCGCCGCGGATCGGGAGCTCCTCGTAGCGCACTAGGCGTCCCCCAGGCCGATGCCGTCGTAATGGGCCACGCTGGCCCGCTCGAGCATCCGCCGCCCGTCCACCACCAGCGGCGGCTCGGGCGACTGCGCGAGGAGGGCCGGCACCTCGGCGAACTCCGGCCAGCGGGTGACGAGCACCACCACGCTGGCACCTTCCACGGCCCCGCCCAGGCTGCCCGCCACGGCCACGCGCCCCGGCCCGAAGAGCCCCTCGGCCGCCCCGTTCGCCACCGGGTCGAAGACGGTGACCCGCGCCCCCGCCTCGAGCAGTCCCTCCACCACCGGCTTCGCCGGGGTCTCCCGCACGTCGTCGGTGCCGGGCTTGAAGGCCAGGCCCAGCACCGTGACCGGCACCCCGGCGAGGGAAGGGAACCGCCGCCGGACGAGGTCCACCAGCCGGGCCGGCTGGTCCCGGTTCACGGCGTCCACCGCCTCGAGGAGGCGCATCGGCACGCCGGCGGCGCGCCCGTGCGCGGCCAGCGCCTTCACGTCCTTCGGCAGGCAGCTCCCGCCGTACCCGCAGCCGGCTTCGTAGAAGCTCGCCACCGGCGCGGTCCATCCGGCCGGCGTCGCGTCCTGCGCGGTGAGGTATCGGGAGAGGTGGACCCCGCGCATCACCTCGCGGGTGTCGATCCCGCCGAGCGCCGCTCCGAGGTTCGCGAGCTCATTGGTGAAGCTGATGGCGGTGGCCAGCAGGGCATTGGAGGCGTACTTGATCATCTCGGCGGTGCGCGGGTTGGTGCGCACCCGGGGGACGCCCTCGAAGCCGGCGTAGAGCCGGTCGATCGCGTCCCGGGTCTGCTCGTCCACCCCGCCGATCACGATGCGGTCCTGCCGCACGAAATCCGCCACCGCGGTTCCCTCGGTGAGGAACTCGGGGTTCATCCCGACCCCGAGCGACTCGCCGGCCCGGCGGCCGGAGTGCTGCTCGAGCGTGGGCAGCACCAGGCCGTCGGTGGTGCCCGGCACCACGGTGCTCCGGATCACCACGGTGTGCCAGTCGGTGCCGCCCCGGAGCGCCTCCCCGATCTCGCGGGCCGCCCGCTCCACGAAGCCGAGGTCGATCGCCTGGCCGCGGAACGGGGTGCCGACCGCCACCAGCGTGATCTCGCTGGCCCGGACCGCGGCCCCGAGGTCGGTGGTGGCCCGGAGGTTCCGGCCCGCGTGCCGCGCCAGGAGCTCGGGGAGTCCCGCCTCGTGGAAGGGCGCCTGGCCGGCCGTGATGGCGGCCACCTTGGCCGCGTCCACGTCCACGCAGACCACCTCGTGCCCGCGGTCCGCGAGGCACGCGCCCGTCACCAGCCCCACGTAGCCGGTCCCGACGATGGCGACCCGCATCAGCCCGCCGCCGCGGTGGCATTGCCGCCGTACCAGAGGAGCGACCGGCGCAGGCCCTCGTCGAGCCCGATGCCGGGGGCGTAGCCCAGGTCGGTGCGGGCCTTCGCGATGACCGGACAGCGGCGGTTGGGGTTGTCGACCAGGTAGTCGGCCTCGCCGCTCGGCTCGGTGACCACCCGGCCGCGCCAGCCGAACAGTTCCCGCCCCAGGGCGCCCAGCCGGTCCGCGAGCCCGCGCATCGAGACCTCGGGTTCCTCCACGCCGATGTTGTACGCCTCGCCCGGCCGGCCGCGCACCAGGACCTTGTAGTAGCCGGCCACGGCGTCGGCGGCGTAGCAGAAGGTGCGGGTGGGGGAGCCGTCGGAGTGCATCACGATGTCGCGCCCCTCGAGCAGGCACTGGGCGAAGTCCGGGATGACCCGGCCGTCGGTGATCTTGAGGCCCGGCCCGTAGTTGTTGAACGGCCGGGCGATGGTCACCGGCAGGCCGTGGTAGCGGGCGTAGATGGTCGCGAGGGTCTCGCCGAACCGTTTCGACTCGTCGTAGCAGGCCCGCGGGCCGGTGCAGGACACCAGGCCGCGGTAGGTCTCCGGGGTCGGGATCGCGTCCGCGGTGGGGTCGCCGTATATCTCGCTGCTCGAATAGAAGAGGAACCCGCGCAGCGGGCGCCCCGCCTCGGCCTGGCGCCGGCCCCACTCGAGGAGGTTCCGGAGGCCATTGATGTTTGCGTCAATGGTCTCCAGGGGATACATACGGTAGACCCGCGGAGAGGCGATCCCCGCGGCGTGGATCACCCAGTCGAACGGCTCGACCCCGGGGGGCAGCGGGGCGATCAGGTCGACCCGGTCCACCTGGAGGGCGGGCGCCCCCTCGAGACGCCGGAGCCACTCCGGCGCGCCCCGGGTGAAGTTGTCCCAGACCGTGAGGTGCACCCGGTCCGCCGGGGCCGCCGAGGCGTTCCAGTCGGTGATGGTCTGGACCAGGTAGTAGCCGAGGAACCCGGCCCCGCCGGTGATGAGCAGGCGGGTGCCGGCCAGGGTGCGGAGCTCGCCGGCAAGCTGGGCGCGCAGGTGGGCCAGGTCGGCCCGAAGCACGTCCTCGGCATTGGCCACGGGAACGGAAGTCTGGGTCGGCAAGGTCTGGGGATGAGTGGTGACTGGAATCTAGGCACCCCGGGCGGAAGCAAGAATGATGCTCGGGCGGGCCCCTCCCCCTCAGGGACCCGGCCGGCAAGTGAGGCGCCGATGAAGGCCTACGGCCCTGAATTCTACGCGGATCGCCATCAGCGCACGGTGCACGCGGCGCGGTCGGTCCTGGCGGTGGTCTCCGAGGTACTGCCCCCGATCCGGTCTGCGGTGGACCTGGGGTGCGGGGTCGGCACCTGGCTCTCGGTCCTGGCCGAGAACGGCGTGGCCGAGGTCCTCGGGGTCGATGGCGCCTGGGTCACCCGGGATCGGCTGGAGATTCCGCCGTCGGCATTCCTCGAGGCGGACCTCACGGCTCCCATCCAGGTCGGCCGGCGCTTCGACCTCGCGATCTCGCTGGAGGTGGCGGAGCACCTCCCCGCTTCGTGCGCGGACCGCTTCGTGTCGGCGCTGGCCGACCTCTCGGACTTCATCCTGTTCTCCGCGGCGGTCCCCTTCCAGGGCGGGGTCCACCACGTCAACGAGCAGTGGCCCGACTACTGGGCGGAGCGCTTCCGCCGGCTGGGCTACGTGCCGTGGGACTCGATCCGCCACCGGATCTGGCACGACCCGCTCATCCCGGTCTGGTATCGCCAGAACGTCGTGCTCTTCGTCCGCCGCGAGCGGGTGGGGGACCTGCGGGTCCACTCGATCGGCGTGGAGGACGCCTCCGACGCCCTCTCCCGGCTCCATCCGGAGCTCTTCCAGGGGATGGTGAACGAGTGGCACTCGGTGCGCGGGAGCTCCCGCCTGCTGGGCCGGGCCCTGCGGCGGTGGGTCGGGCGGCGACTGCGGCACGACTGAGTCCCGGGCCCCCTCTCGGCCGGGGCCGGGGATGCTAGATTCGGCGGTGTGGAGCCGCATTCCCGGCGCGACCAGCCCCTGCGCATCCTGCACCTCGCGGCCCCCGGCACCGTCGGCGGACTGGAGTCCGTGGTGCTCGCGCTCACCCGGGGACTCGCGGATCGGCGCCACGCCGTGTGGCTCGCCTGCACGGTACTCCCCGGCGCGGGCGAGCCCCCGCTCGCGCGGAAGGCGCGGGACGCGGGCGTCACGGTGGTCACGCTGGCCCTCCCGGGCCGCGCCTACCTCGCCGAGTACCGCGCACTGGCGCGACTGATCGCCACGCAGGGAATCGGCCTGGTCCACACCCACGGCTACCGGTCGGACGTCGTCGGGGGGCTGGCCGCCCGCCGAGCCGGCGTGCCACGCGTGACCACGGCCCACGGGTTCATCGGCGGGACGTGGAGGGGCCGCCTCTACGAGTGGCTGCAGCTCCGCTCGGCCCGCGGCGCCGCCGCCGCCGTCGCGGTTTCCCGTCCGATCGTCGAGCGGTACTTCGCCGCGGGCGTCGCCCGCGACCGCATCCACCTCATCCCGAATGCCTGGTCCGGCGAGGCGCCTGCCGAACGCGAGGCCGCCCGGCGCGCGCTCGGGCTCGAGCCGTCGGCCCCGCTGCTCGGGTGGGTGGGCCGGCTGAGCGGCGAGAAGGGGCCCGACGTCTTCGTCGAGGCGCTGGGCCTGATCCGGGGCGCCGCGTGGGACGCGGCGGTGATCGGCGAGGGCCCGGCGCGGGGCCCGCTCCAAGCCCGGGCGCGGGCGCTCGGGCTCGAGGGCCGGATCCGGTGGCTGGGGGCGGTCCCCGAGGCGGGGCGGGTGATGGCCGCCTTCGACGTCCTGGTGCTGAGCTCCCGGACCGAGGGGACGCCGATGGTGCTCCTCGAGGCGATGGCAGCCAGTGTACCGACAGTGGCCTCATCAGTCGGCGGGGTGCCGGACATCATCTCCGAGCGGGAGGGCTGGCTGGTGCCTCCGGACGCGCCTGGGAGGCTCGCTGAGGCCCTCGGGGCCGCGCTGGGGGATCCGGGGGAGGTCCGGGCCCGGGGGATGGCCGGGCGGGAACGACTCCTGCAGGAGCGGGGACCCGACTCGTGGCTCGACCGGCACGAGGCCCTCTACCGCTCGCTCCTCTCCCACGACGGACGCGGATGACGGTTCGTACGCTCGCCCTGGCGCTGGCCCTCCTGCCCGTCGCGTTCGGCCTGTGGGCCTACGTGGGCTACCCGCTCGCGCTCTGGCTGCTCACGCGGTTCCGGTCCCGGGAGGTCCGGGTCGAGGATCCGGCGGTGTGGCCGGTGGTGTCGTTCTCGCTCCCGGCGCACAACGAGGAGCGGAACATCCGCGCCACCCTCGACTCGCTCCTCGCCCTCGACTACCCCAGGGACCGGGTGCAGATCGTGGTGGGCTCCGATGCCTCGACCGACCGCACCGAGGAGATCGTCCGGGAGTTCGCCGACCGCGGGGTGGAGCTGGTCCGGCTCGACCTGCGCGCGGGGAAGACCGCCGTGGAGAACGGCCTCGTGCCCTACCTGCGGGGCGACCTCGTGGTGAACACCGACGCCACCATCCGGATCCTCCCGGGCTCCCTCAAGCCCCTGGTGCGCGCCTTCCAGGACCCGACGGTGGGCGTGGCCTCCGGCCGGGACGTGAGCGTGGGCGACGAGCCCCGCGAGGCCAACCGCGCCGAGTCGGGGTACGTGGGCTACGAGATGTGGGTCCGGTCGCTGGAGTCGAGGAAGGGAGGGATCGTCGGGGCCAGCGGGTGCTTCTACGCCATCCGGCGGGACCTGCACGAGTCGATGTTCCCCACCCACCTGAGCCGCGACTTCGCCTCCGCGATGATCGCCCACGAGCACGGGTACCGGGCAGTGTCGGTGGACGAGGCGGTGTGCCTGGTGCCCCGGGCGCGCTCGCTCCGCGACGAGTACCACCGGAAGATCCGCACGATGGCCCGGGGGCTGGAGACGCTCTGGTTCAAGCGGGCCCTCCTCAATCCCTTCCGGCACGGCGACTTCGCGCTGATGCTCTTCAGCCACAAGCTCTGTCGCTGGCTGGTGCACCTGCTGCTGCCGGTGGGCACCGTGGCGTTGGCCATCCTGGGCGCGCGCCACGACCTGGCGCTGGCCCTCACCCTGTTCGTGGCGCTGGGGCTCTGGATCGGCGTGATGGCGCTGCGCTGGCCGGCGGGGAAGCCGATGCCGCGGCTGGTGCAGGTGGGCGGCTACCTCTTCGCGGCGAACCTGGCCGGCTTCCAGGCCTGGATCCGGGCGCTCACGGGAG
>JAICEH010000069.1 GCA_025924275.1 Gemmatimonadales bacterium
CGTCGCCGGCCAGGATGTACTCCCGGACGCGCTGGACGTCGCCCTCGAAGCGGGGGCCGGGGTAGTGGGTGGTGGCCTCCTGCCGCCGGGCGCCGTCGAGCGGGAGCGGTGCCAGCGCCGACGGTACCGCGAGTCGCCCGAGCCAGGCGTCGAGCCGCGCGGCCGCCTCGGTCCAGGCGGCGCGGACCGCGGCCTCGCCCGGACCCGCAGGCTCCGCGGTCGCGATCACGAAGGCGCGCTGGTAGAGGTTGTCGAGCACGAGCAGCGTGTCGCAGACCAGGAGCAGCGCATCGGGCAGGCCGCGGTCGTCGGGCGGGCCGTCGGGCAGGCGCTCGAGGGTCCGGACCACGTCGTACCCGATCCAGCCGACCGCGCCCCCGGTGAAGCGCGGGAGGCCGGGCAACGGCGCGGAGGGACCCCGGAGCCGGGCGCCGAGGTGCTCGAGGGGGGCGACCTCGCCGCCCTCCACCTGCCAGCCGCCGCCGGGCGTCCAGGCCTCCACGGTGCGGCCGCGGTAGCGCAGCACCTCGCGCGGCTCGGTGGCGAGGAAGCTGTACCGGGCCCAGCGCTCGCCGCCCTCCAGCGACTCGAGGAGGAAGCCCCACGGTCCCCGGTGGAGCCGGGCGAAGGCCCCGACGGCGGTGACGCCGTCGAGGATCACCTCGCGGACCACCGGCACGCGCCGGTGTCCCGCGCGGGCGAGCGCGGTGAAGGCCTCGTACGTCGTGTTCATCGTGGCGCCACCACCAGGTAGCGCCCGGTGCCGGGGATGGCGGCGGCGAGGTTGTCGGCGGCGGGCCGGGTGGAGGGGAGGAGCGCCACGCGGCCCTCGGGCAGGGCCTGGCCCACCACGAGCGCCTGCTCGTAGAGGACGTCGCTCCCGTAGCGCTCGCGGGCGCCGGCCGGCGCGGCGAAGTGCTGCGGGTACTTGAAGACGACGCGTGCCACCGGGCGGAGCGTGGCCGAAGTGGTGAACTCGAGTCCGTAGACGCCGGGCACGACGGTGACGCGCACCTCGACCTCGCCGCCTCCCTCGAAGGCGCCGGCAGGGAAGTGCAGCTCGGCGAAGGGGCTGTTGTCGGGCGGGGCGTGGCGGAGGATGATCACCCGCGGTGTGGCGGGGTCGAAGCGCACGACGGTGTCGGCCGGCGGGGCGCCGAAGGCCTCGAGGACGAAGAGGCGGTCCTCGGCCAGCACCGCGGTGGGCACCGGGGCCGGCGACTCGCCCGGGGCCGCCTCGCCGCCGCCGCCCGCGCGGCCGCAGGCGAGGAGTGCCGTTGCCGCGGCCAGCAGGCCTCCGGATATTGCCGGGGAATGTCGCGCCACCTGGCCGTCCTCTCGGTGCTGGCCCTCGCCGCCTCCACCGCGCCCGCCGCCGCCCAGCCGCGCGACGATCCGGCCGCCCGCGCGCTGGCCGAGCGCGCCACCCGGCGCCGGCTGGCGGCCCAGGGCGACTCCGCGCTGCAGAGCTGGTCCGCGGTGGCGCGCGGCTTCGTCTTCTTCCTCGCGCAGGTGGGCGAGGGGCTCGCCGACCCGCCCCGCCTGGTCAAGGCGGACGAGCTGGCGGTCGAAGTGTACTGGCGCGCGCCGGGGCCCCACAAGCAGGTCATCCGCGCCTGGCGCGACGGCCGCTGGCTGCCGACGCGGGTGCAGTACCATCGCGACCACCTCGGCATCGTCACCGGCGACTTCGGCCCGCTCATCCGGCTGGGCGACGGCGAGGAGGTCCGCGCCGTCCCCCATCCCCTGAGCCCGGTCGGGCTCGGGCTCTATGTCTTCGCGCTGAGCGACTCGCTGGCCATCCGCGGGCCGGACGGGGAGCTCGCGGTCCGGGTGCTCTCGGTGCGGCCGAGGGACTTCGACCGGCCCGCGGTGGTGGGGGAGCTCTTCCTCGACGCCGCCACCGCGGAGGTGGTGCGCTTCCGGTTCGGGTTCACCCCCGCGGCCTACCTCGACGACGACGTCGAGGACATCGCCGTGGTGCTGGAGAACGGCCGCTGGGAGGGCCGATGGTGGCTCCCGCTCCGGCAGGAGGTCGAGATCCGCCGCCGCAGCGAGTGGCTCGACTTCCCGGCCCGCGGCATCATCCGCGGGCGGTGGGAGATCGGCGAGTACGCCTTCAACCAGTCCATTCCCGACTCGCTGCTCCGCGGCCCGGCGATCGGCGGGCTCCGGGCGCCGGACAGCGCCGGGACGTGGGACCGGCCGCTCGAGGAGGCGATCGCCGGCGTGGCCGAGCCGGTGACGCGCGAGGATCTCGCGGCCCTCCGCCGCGACCTGGAGCGGCTCGCGGGGCCGCAGGCGCTCTCCGGGCTTGCCGCGACGCGGCCCGCGATCGGCTCGGTGAGCGAGGTGGCGCGGGTGACGCGGGTCCAGGGCCTCACCCTCGGCGCCGGCTGGACCTTCGCCTCGAAGGACCGGCGGCTCGCGCTCCGGCCGAAGGCGGCCTACGGCTTCGCCGACGGCCGGTTCACCGGGGCGCTCCGGCTCGACGCCGGCCTCGGGGCCACGGCACTCCACGCCGAGGCGAGGCGGCAGGTGCGGGACGCGGGCGACCTCGCGGTGATCTCGCCGGTGCTCAACAGCATCCTGGCCCAGGTGGGGGGCCAGGACTTCGGGGACTGGCTGCTCGAGGAGGCGATCGAGGCAGGCGTGGCGCGGGCGCTGGGTGGCCGGGAGCGGGCGACGCTCTCCCTCGCCGCCGGGCGGACCCGGTCGCTCGCGGTGGCGGCCGAGCCCTGGGGCGGCAGCTATCGGCCGAACCCTGCGCTGGGCGCGGGGGACGCGGTCACCGCGACGCTCGCGCTGGAGCGGCGGGCGACGGGCGGCCTGGCCCGGCGCGACCTGTCCGGCCGGGTGGCCGTGGAGGCCGCCACCGGCGATGCCGAGTGGGTGCGGGCCAGCGTCGAGCTCGAGGCGCGTTGGCCCGCGGGGCCGGGCGGGCTCCTGCTCCGCGCCGCCGGCCTCGCCGGGGGCGCCGAGCTGCCGGCGTGGCGGGGCCAGCCGCTCGGCGGCCGGGGCACGCTGGTGGGCGAGGAGTTCCGCGCCTTTGGCGGCCGGCGCGGCGGGCTGGCGCATCTGGAGTGGCGCGTCGCCGTGCCGGTTCCGGAGATCACCGTGGGTGGCGTCGTCGGGACGGGGCGGCTGCTCCTGGCGCCGTTTGCCGCGGCGGGCTGGGCGGAGGGCGCCCTCCCCGGCGCGCCGTGGGAACCGACCGACGGCGTCCGCCCCGTGGCGGGGCTGGCGCTCGAATGGCCGATGGGCCTGCTGCGGATCGAGGCGGGCGTCGCACTCCGCACCGGTGAGGCGGGCGTCACGGTGGACGTGGGTCGCGCGTGGTGGACCATCCTCTGAGGCGGATCCGATGGCCCTGATCGATGCCTACACCTCCGGTGCCGCGGCGCCGCCCGTCTGGGCCCGGCCCGACCCCGCCCTCGCCGCCGCCGGCGTCGAGGGCGAGTATGTCGTGGCCCGGGTGCGGGTGCTGGCGATGGGGCTCCTGCTCATCGCGCCCACCTGGAACGTGACCCACCACCCGCAGGACCCGGTGCACGTCACCGGGTTCTCGGTGACGCTGGCCGCCGCCTTCGCGTCGGTGGGCATCCTCCACCTGCTCCGGCGCGGGCGCTGGCGGCCCTGGATCGGGTTCGCCTCGAGCGCCTTCGACGTGTCGATGGTGAGCCTGGCGCTGGTGAGCTTCCTGGTGGTGGGCTCCCCGATGATCGCCCTCAACTCGAAGGTCACCTTCGAGATGTACTTCCTGGCGCTCACCGCGACGAGCCTGCGCTACGACGCGCGGATCTGCATCGTGGTGGGGCTCCTGGCGCTCGCGGAGTACGGCGGGCTGTGGGCCTTCGCCGCCGCCCGCTACCCGCTCGACGACCCGGCCTACGTGGCCCAGGCGGGCCCCTACTCGCGGGTGGACCTGTGGACCCGGCTCATCCTCCTCGGGGTGGCCACCATCCTCGCCGTCACGATCGTGCGCCGGGCGCAGCGGCTCCTGTACCTCGCCGCACGCGACCGGCTCACGGGGCTCTTCAACCGGGGGCATTTCGACCGGGCGCTCCGGGCGGCGATGGAGCGGTCGCGGCGCGAGGGCCAGCCGCTCTCGCTGGCGCTGGTGGACGTGGACCACTTCAAGGCGATCAACGACACCCACGGCCACGCGCTGGGCGACCGGGCGCTGGTGGTCGTGGCCCAGCTCCTCCATCGCGCGATGCGGCGGACCGACCTCGTGGCGCGGTACGGCGGGGAGGAGTTCGTCATCCTGCTGGGCGGCACCGACCGGGAGGCGGCGCTCGAGCGGATGGAGGCGCTGCGGCGCGAGGTCGCGGCCACGCCGATCGACCTGGGCGAAGGCCGGACCCTCGCCATCAACTTCAGTGCGGGCGTCGCCGGCACCCCGGCCGACGCCGCCGCGACCACCCCGCGGGCGCTGGTGGCGCTGGCCGACGAGCGGCTCCTCGCCGCCAAGCGGCAGGGGCGCGGGCGCTCCGTGGGGGCAGAGGCGTAGCGCGCCCTACCCGGGGCCCCCGGGGCGGCCTATCTTTCGTCCATTGCGCCAGTTACAGGACCGCTCCCCCGCGTCCCGGTACCGCGATGCCCTTCACCGACGAGTGGCTCCTCCCGTCCGTCGAACCGCTGGTGCCCCCCGACACGATGGCCGGGCTCCAGCGGGAACAGGCCAGCGCCACGCTCTCCCTCTGGGAGGCGCTGGTCCACCGCCGCGCGCTCACCGACCAGCAGATCCTCCAGGCGATCGCCCAGCGCTTCCGCCTCCCGGTGGCGGACCTCTCGAGCCCCGAGCTCGAGGCCCGCGTGGCCGTGCCGGAGTCACTGGCCCGGAAGCACCACATCCTGCCGCTCCGGATCAGCGACGCGGTGCTCGAGGTGGCCACCTCGAACCCCTTCGACATCAATGCCGAGAAGGAGCTGGCGTTCGCGACCGGGCGCGAGGTGCGGATGGCGCTCGCCCCGCCGGTCCGGCTGCGGGAGAAGATCGACGAGCTGTACCGCCCGGAGGAAGTGCTCAGCAGGCTCCTCGGGGGGATGGACGAGACCACGGTGCGGCAGCTCACCGACGAGCCCGACGACGTGCACGTGTCGGCGGACGAGGCCAGCGCCCGGCCGATCATCCGGCTGGTGGACATGCTGCTGGCCGACGGCGTCTCCAGCCGCGCGAGCGACATCCACATCGAGCCGACCGAGAGCGGCGTCGTGGTCCGCTACCGGATCGACGGGGTGCTGCGGCAGGTGATGCGGGTCCCGCGGAACGCCGGGCTCCCCGTGATCTCCCGGGTGAAGATCATGAGCGGGCTCGACATCGCCGACCGGCTCCGACCGCAGGACGGGCGCGCCCGGGTCCAGGTGAACCAGGAGAAGATCGACCTCCGGGTCTCCACCCTCCCGGCCTCGCTGGGCGAGAAGGTCGTCATCCGGATCCTGAACGCCAAGGCCACGGTGCTGGCGCTCGAGGCGCTCGGCCTGCACGACGACGAGCGGCGGCAGCTCACCCGGCTCCTCGACCACAAGGAGGGGATCGTGCTGGTGACCGGGCCCACCGGCTCGGGCAAGACCACCACGCTCTACTCCGCCATCCGGCTCATCCAGGGCGAAGGCGTCAACATCATCACGGTCGAGGACCCGGTGGAGTACAAGCTGGGCCAGAACATCGTGCAGGTGCAGGTGAACGAGAAGGCGGGGCTCACGTTCGCCTCGGCGCTCCGGTCGATCCTGCGGCAGGACCCCGACGTCGTGCTGGTGGGCGAGATCCGCGACCGGGAGACGGCGCAGATCGCGGTGCAGGCCTCGCTCACCGGGCATCTGGTGCTCTCGACGCTCCACACCAACGACGCGCCCAACGCGATCACCCGCCTGGTGGACATGGGGATCGAGCCGTACAAGCTCGGCTCGGCGCTTCGCGGCGTGGTGGCCCAGCGGCTGATGCGCCGCCTGTGCCCGGCGTGCCGGGAGGCGCTGCCGGTGCCGGCGGGCGAGCTGGTGCCGGAGCAGGCGCGGTCGCGGGTGCCGGCCGACGCCCAGCTCTACAGGGCCGTCGGCTGCGCCGAGTGTGCCCAGACCGGCTACCGGGGGCGCTTCAGCATCACCGAGATCCTGGCGATGAGCCAGGAGCTGGAGCAGCTCATCGGCGAGGGGGGGACGGCGGACCGGATCGGCCGCCTGGCCCGGCGGACCGGGATGAAGTCGCTCTGGGAGAGCGGCCTCCGGCACGTGCTGGCGGGCGAGACCTCGCTCGACGAGCTGCTCCGGGTGACGGACATCCCGGGACACGGGGGGCTGGATGGCCCCGGGAGCGACGGAGCGGCGGCAGGACGAGGCGAGGGCGCCGTCGTCGCCGCACCGCCCCGGCGTCCTGCCGCCCCGCCGACAGCAGCCGAGCCGCCGAGCCGCCGGGCGGCCGAGGTGGACCTCTCGGCCGCCTTCGACCTGCTCGAGGACGACGCGACGGCCGCCCCGCCCGTGGCCCCGGAGGGCCGCCGCGGCGTGCGGGTGCTGCTGGTGGACGACGAGGACGCCCTCCGCAAGGTGATGCGCGACTTGCTCGAGCGCGACGGTTTCGACGTGAGCGAGGCCCGGGACGGGGTCGAGGCGCTGGACCAGGCCGACCGGAACGCGCCGGACATCATCGTGCTGGACCTCAACCTCCCGGGGCTCCCGGGGTACGACGTGCTCAAGCGGCTGCGGGCGCATCCCGCCACGGCGAGGATCCCGGTCGTGGTGCTCACCGCCAAGGGGGACGAGGACAACGAGGTCCGGGTGTTCGAGCTGGGGGCGGACGACTTCCTCACCAAGCCCTTCCGGGCCCGCGCCCTCTCGGCCCGGCTCGAGGCGGTGCTGGGCCGACGGCGCCCGTGACCGAGGCGCGGGCCGGGCTGGTGGACCTCTACCCGCTGCGGCAGGGCCCCGCGGGGCTCGAGGCACTGGTCCTCCGCCGCGGGCCCGGGGGCCGCTGCCCCGGCTCCTGGGAGGCGGTGCACGGGCACGTGGAGGCCGGCGACCCGTCGGCGGCGCACGCGGCCCTCCGCGAGCTGGCCGAGGAGACGGGCCTCCCCGCCGAGCGGCTCTACAACCTGAGCCGGGCGGAGGCGTTCTGGGTGCAGGCGGGCGACCGGGTGCAGCTGGTGCCCGCCTTCGCGGCCTTCGTGACCTCCGACATCCCGGTGCGGCTCTCCGGGGAGCACGACGCGGCGGAGTGGCTGCCCATCGAGGTGGCGCGGGAGCGATGCACCTGGCCCCGGAGCGACCGCGCGCTCGGCGACGCGGCCCGGCTCCTCGCGGCGGGCCACGCCGGGCCGGTGGAGGACGTGTTGCGGGTGTGGTAGGGGGATTGCCGGTGGTCGGCGGCTGGTGGTCGGCGGCTGGTGATCGGCGGCTGGCTCCCTTCTGGAGAGATTCGTCGATGAGATTCGAAGTCCGCGCACTTCTCCCCGTCGTACTGGCTGCCAGCGTGGGGTCGACGCTGGAGGCGCAGGTGATGCCGTCGTGCATCCGGCCGTCGCGGGCCGAGACCCACGTCCAGGGCGAGGTGCGGGTCTGTCCCGGCCGCTACCGGATCCGCGACCCCCAGGAGCGGGGGGTGCTGGTGATCGTCGGCTCCGGCACCACGCTGGACCTGAGCGGAGTGGTGCTGGAGAGTGGCGACACCCTGGCGGAGGCCTTCACCGGGTCGGGGGTGATCAGCCGCGGCGTCGACAGCGTCACGATCACCGGGGGGAAGATCTCGGGCTACCGCTACGGCATCCGGGTGGAAGGCGGGCGCGGCCACCGGGTGAGCGGCGCCGACCTGGGCGGGTCCCGGCGCCAGCGGCTCCACTCCACCGCCGACCGCTTCGACGAGCGCGACTGGCTCGACATCTTCCGGCCCGACAGCTTCGAGACCTACGGCGGCGGCCTGCTGGTGAAGTGGGCCGACGGGGTCACCGTGACCGGGGTGCGGGCCAACGGGGCGCAGAACGGGATCGGGCTCATCGGCACCCGGGGGAGCTACCTCGCCGACAACGACGTCTCGCACAACACGGGCTGGGGCATCCACCTCTGGGCCAGCGCCCGGAACGTGATCGTGCGGAACCGGGCCTCGCACAACGTCCGCTGCGCCTTCGGCAGCTGGAGCCGGGGCTGCGACTCGGCCGGCCTCCTGCTCCGGGAGGAGAGCGACTCCAACTACGTGGCCGAGAACGACCTGTCCCACTCGGGCGACGGCTTCTTCCTGAGCGGGCACCGCCCGCTGGTGAAGCCCTCGCAGGGGAACATCGTGATCCGGAACGACGGCTCCCACGCGCGGCACAACGCGTTCGAGGCGACGTTCAGCTGGGGCAACGCCTTCCTGGAGAACCGCGCCGACTCGAGCGACTTCGGCTTCTGGCTCGGCTACTCGAGCGGCACGGTGGTGCGGGGGAACATCGTGGTGGGCTCGCGGACGGCGGGCATCGCCATCGAGCACGGGAGCGACAACGCGCTGGCGGCGAACGTGATCATCGGGGGGCAGGTGGGGATCCGGCTCTTCGCGCCCACGGCCGGCGCGGAGCAGAGCCGGGGCTACGCGCTGGACGACAACGTCCTGGCCAACCTGGACCGGGGACTGGTCCTCGAGCGCACCACCCAGGCCCGGGTGCGCGGGAACCTGTTCGACGGGGTCGGCACCGGGCTCGCGGCCGACGAGGTGTCGGCCAGCGCCGTGGTGAGCGGCAACGTCTTCCTCCGGGCCCGGGAGTGGTACGTGGACGCCCCCGGCCTCGCGGCCGGCGGCAACTTCTGGGGCACGCCGACCCGGGAGGAGACGCTGGCGCGGGTACGGGGGAAGATCGCCGTGGACCCGTGGCAGGCGGCGAGCGAGGCGGGGTACTAGGTGACGGGAAGGCGGGAAGACGGGGAAGGCGGGAAGGCGGTGGTCCCAGGATCGTACCGTCGTACCGTCATACCGTCATACCGTCGTTCCGTCGTCCCGTCTTCCCGTCGTCCCGTCTTCCCGCCTACAGATCGTTCGAATAGCCCAGGAACTTCCACGCCCCGTCCCGCTCGAGGAGGGAGCCGAAGAGGCGGAGGGTGCGGGCCGAGTCGGCGCCCGCAGGGCGGATGGTGACGGTGCAGCCCTCCCAGACCCGGTTCGCCCCCTCCACCGCCGGCTGGGCGGGACACTCGAGGCCGGAGAAGCCGAGCGGCTTGCCGCCGTAGCGCTCGAAGGCGCGATTCACGCCCCGGCTCGAGGCGTTCAGGAGCTGGGCCCAGAGCAATCCCGGCCTGGTCCGGTAGGGCTTCCGGGTGAAGCGCGACTCGGGGAAGTAGAGGTAGCCGAACTCGGCCCGGGTCACCGCCATCGGGGCGAAGGCGCCGGTGTCGGCCTCTTCCAGGGCCCGGACGAACCGGGCGACGAGCGCCTCCCGGCTCGCCTCCCCGCCGGTGAGCGCCCGCGCCGTGTCGGGGAGGGTGGCCTGGAAGCGCCGGATCTCCTCCTCGATGGGGAAGGTGCTGTCCACCACCCCCGGCCGCGCGTCGGCCGGCGGCTGGGCGGCCGGACGGCGCGGCGCCTC
>JAICEH010000070.1 GCA_025924275.1 Gemmatimonadales bacterium
GAAGGACGGCGTGCTCTCCATGCACTGCTCGGCCAACATCGGCAAGGACGGCGACACCGCGCTCTTCTTCGGGTTGTCGGGCACGGGGAAGACGACGTTGTCGGCCGACCCGGAGCGTTCACTCATCGGCGACGACGAGCACGGCTGGGGCGACCAGGGCGTGTTCAACTTCGAGGGCGGCTGCTATGCCAAGGTGATCCGGCTGTCGGCGGTGGGCGAGCCCGAGATCCACGCCGCGACCCAGAGCTTCGGCACGGTGCTGGAGAACTGCGTGCTCGACCCGCAGACCCGGACCATCGAGTTCGACTCCGACCGGATCACGGAGAACACGCGCGCGAGCTACCCGATCGACTTCATCCCGAACCACGAGCCGAGCGGCTGCGCGGGGCACCCGAAGAACATCGTCTTCCTCACGGCCGACGCGTTCGGGGTGCTGCCGCCCATCGCACGGCTCACCGCGGAACAGGCGATGTACCACTTCCTCTCGGGGTACACCGCGAAGGTGGCGGGGACCGAGCGGGGGGTCACCGAGCCGTCCGCCACGTTCTCGGCCTGCTTCGGGGCGCCGTTCCTGCCGCTCCACCCCGGCGTATACGCCCGGATGCTCGGCGAGCGGATCGCGCAGCACGGCTCGCGGGTGTGGCTGGTGAACACCGGCTGGACCGGCGGACCCTACGGCACCGGCCACCGGATGAAGCTCGGGTTCACCCGGGCGATGGTCACCGCCGCGCTGTCGGGGCAACTGGACCACGCGCACTACGCCGCCGACCCGGTGTTCGGGTTCGAGGTCCCCACCAAGGTGCCGGGCGTGCCGTCGGACCTCCTGGCGCCGCGGTCGACCTGGGCCGATGGGGGGGCGTACGACGCGCAGGCGGCGAAGCTGGCGGGGATGTTCCGGGACAACTTCGAGAAGTTCGCCGCCGGGGTGGACGCGCCGGTGCGTGCCGCCGGGCCGCGCTAGCACCGCCTTCACCGCGGAGGACGCGGAGGGCCGCGGAGGAGGCCGATTCCCCGCCGGGGCTGTGGGCTGGGTGCCCCATCGCCCTTCCGTGTCATGTTGCCTGCTCCGCCGCCCTTCGCGTCCTCCGCGGTGAATTCCCGAGATCAGGAGCCAGGATGACCCGAGGCGTCCCGGAGTTCGAGATCATCCGCGACCCGCTCTGGGACAACATCCGGCTCGACCGGCCCACGATGGCCGTGGTGGACACGCGTGCGGTCCAGCGGCTGCGGTACGTCCGCCAGCTCGGCCACGCCTTTCTGGTCTACCCGGGCGCCACGCACACCCGGTTCGAGCACGCGCTGGGGGCGTACCACCTGGCCCGGCGGGCGGTGCAGTCGCTGGCCGAGCGGGGGGAGCTGGGCGCGGTCCCGGAGGATGACCGCACGGCCGTGCTGCTCGCGGCCCTGCTCCACGACATCGGGCACTACCCCTTCTCGCACGGGCTGGAGGAGGCCGGCTTTCCCCACCACGAGGGGCTCGGGGTGGAGCGGCTGGGCAGCGAGGAGCTGGCGGAACGGCTCGGCGCGTGGGGGATCCCCGGGCTCGCGGCCCGGATCGGCGGGCTCATCACCGGGGAAGCGGCCCACCCGCTGGGGGGGCTCGTCTCCGGCTCGCTCGACCTCGACAAGATCGACTACCTGAGCCGGGACGCGCGGATGTGCGGCGTCCCGTACGGCCAGGTGGACGTGGACCGCCTGCTGGCCTCGCTCACCCTGCTCGAGACCGGCCGCGGTGTCGAGGTCGGGGTGCACGAGAAGGGCGTGAGCGCGCTGGAGTCCCTGCTCTTCGCCAAGTACCAGATGTACCGCAACGTGTACTGGCACCACGCGGTCCGCTCGGCCACCTGCATGTTCAAGCGCGCGGTGCAGGGCGCGGTGGCGGCCGGCGCGGTGACGCCGGACTGGGTGGCCGCCGCCACCGACGGGGCCCTGGTGGAGCGGCTGCTCGCCGCCGATCCCGCCGGGCTCGGGGCGCGGGTGCACGCCCGCCGGCTGCACAAGCGGGCGCTGGACCTGCCCGCGAGCGACGTACCGGCGGAGGCCCAGGCGTGGGTGGCGGACGACGCCGGGCTGCTGGCGCAGGTGGAAGACGCGCTGGCGGCGGAGACGGGACTGGGGCCGGGCGAGCTGCTGCTCGACTACCCGGCCCGCACCTCGATGCTCGGCGTGGACCTGCCGCTCCGCACCCGGGGCGGGACGGTGGAGCGCCTCACCGACGAGGGGCGGGCGGGCCAGCTCGGCCTGCCCCGCATCGCGCGGGAACTGTACCAGAGCGCGCGCCGCCTCCGGGTGTTCGTGGGCCAGGCACCGACCCGTCCGCTGGACGGCGTGCTGGCGCTCGTGACACTCCCGGCCGCCGAGGTCCGCCGGCGGCTGGAGGCGGGGGAGAGGATGCTGGACCGGTAGGCGGATAGACGGGAAGACGGGAAGACGGGAAGACGGAACGTATGCAAGGCGAACTGCGATCACCCCACCGCCCCCCACCCCCTGGGGCCGGGCACCAACTCAAGGACAAGATCAGGTGACCTGGGAGACGGCCTTCCGCCTCGTCAATCTCGCCGTAGTGCCGGTGTGGCTGCTGATGATCCTGCAGCCCCACTGGCCGATCACCCGCACGATGGTGCGCTGGGCACCGGTCCCGATGCTGCTCGCGGGACTCTACACCCTGCTGGTGGCGTCCCACCTCGACCACACGCCGGGCAGCTACAACTCGCTGCTCGAGGTCCGGCAGATGCTGTTCCACAAGCCGGTCCTGCTGGCGGCGTGGACCCACTTCCTGGCGATGGACCTCTTCCTCGGCGGCTGGATGTTCGAGGAGGCGGAGCGGCTGCACATGCCGCACGTCCTGCTCGCGCTCTGCCTGTTCATCACCTTCCTGATCGGACCCACCGGGCTGGTGATCTTCCAGCTGCTCCGGTTCCGGCACCGCAAGGCGATGGCGGAGTCGGGGCGGTTCGGGTTGGGGGTGGGGCACGGGGATCGATAGACGGGAAGGCGGGAAGACGGAAAGACGGGAAGGACGATCCGTCGTCCCGTCGTCCCGTCGTCCCGACTAGTACCTCAGGAAGAACTTGATCACCCAGTCCTTCCACCCGCCCCGGGGGAAGGGCGGGGTGACGAGCCGGGTCGGGTTCCAGCGCGGCTGGCTGAAGACGGCCTTCCGGTGGGAGAAGGCGTGGAACCCGTCGGGGCCGTGGTAGGCGCCCATCCCGCTCTCCCCCACCCCGCCGAAGCGCATCTCCTCCTGCACGAAGTGCCAGAGCACGTCGTTCGCCACCAGCTGGCCCGACGTGGTCCGTTCCTCGAGCCGCTTCCGGCCCCCGGCGCCGCCGAACCAGTGGAGGGTGAGGGGGCGGGGTCGCGCGTTCACGAAGGCGATGGCGTCGTCCAGCGCGTCGTACTCCAGGATCGGCAGGATGGGCCCGAAGATCTCCTCGCGCATCAGGGCGAGTCCGGGATCGGCCCCGGGCACGAGCACCGGCGGGAGGATCCTCCGGGCGGCGTCCGGTCGCTCCCCGGGGTGGGTCTCCACCAGCGTGGCCCCCCGCGCCCGCGCCTCGGCCAGGAGGCCCTCGAGGCGGGCGAACTGGCGGTCGGAGATGATGGCGGTGTAGTCGGGGTTGCCGGCGATCGCCGGGTAGTGCCGCCGGGCGTGGTGGGCCACGCGCTCCGCGAGTCGCCCGGCGAGGCCGCGCGGCACCAGGACGTAGTCCACGGCGACGCAGGACTGGCCGGCGTTGAAGAGCTTGGAGAAGGCGATCCGCTCCGCGGCGCGGTCCAGGCCGCGCTCATCCTCGACCACGGCCGGCGACTAGCCGCCGAGCTCGAGGGTGAGGGGCACCAGGTGATCGGCCGACGCCCGCACGATGTGGCGCGCGATGGCGCTGCTGCCGGTGAAGAAGAGGTGGTCGAGCGGGAGGCGGGCGAAGGCCTCGCCGGTGGCCGCCCCCCCCTCGACGACCGCCACGCGCTCGGGGGGAAAGGCCTCCGCCAGGAGCTGGCGCACCGCGGCCCCGGTGGCGGGGGCGTGCTCGCTCACCTTGACCATCACCCGGTTGCCGGCGGCGAGGGCCGCCGCGGTGGGCATCAGGACCAGGCTCACCGGGTAGTTCCAGCTCCCGATCACGCCGACCACCCCGAGGGGCTGGGGCACGACCCGGATGGTGGCGAAGAGCGAGTGGAGCGAGGCGGCGCGCCATTCCGGCGCCATCAGCCGCCGGAGGTTCCGGCGGAACCAGCGGACGTAGGCCAGCGTGGGGACGACCTCGCCCCCGACGGTCTTGAACCAGGCGCGGCTGCCGAAATCGGACTCGACCGCCTCGAAGAGGCGCTTCCGCCAGGCGAAGGCGGCCGCCTCGAGGGTCCGGAGGTGCGCCAGGCGCTCGCGCCGGGAGGGCGGGCCGTCCCGCAGGAAGGCGGCGCGCTGCCGGTCGAGCAGTGCGGCCAGGGCCTCGGCATCCATGGGGGGAAGATAGCCGGCCGGCGGCCGGCGGCGGGCTCAGTCGACCGACTCGATCCGGACGACGATGGCGGTGATGTTGTCGAGGCCGCCGCGGTAGTTGGCCTCGGCCACCATCCGGTCCACCCAGGCCTCGGGGCCGCCGTCCGACTGGAGGATCCGGACGAGCTGCTCATCCTCGAGCATGCCGGTGAGGCCGTCGGAGGCGAGCAGGATGATGTCCCCGGCCCGGAGCGCGCCGAAGTAGATGTCGGGGAGGACCTCGCTGCCGGCGCCCACGCAGCGGGTGATCACGTTGCTGTAGGGGTGGACCCGCGCCTGGTCGGGGGTGAGGAGCCCCGCGTCCACCTGCTCCTGGACGTAGGAGTGGTCCTTGGTGACCTGGAGGAACTCGCCGTCGCGCAGGATGTAGGCCCGGCTGTCGCCCACCTGGCCGATGAGGTAGCGGCCGCGCATCAGCACGAGCACCGTGGCGGTGGTGCCCATCCCGCGCTTGTCGTGCTCGGCCAGGGTGCGCTCGTAGATGGATTCGTTGGCGGCAACGATGGCGCGCTGGACCCGGCGCGAGGCCTCGTCGTCCTCCACCCCGCGCAGGGCCCCGATCTCGCGGGCGATGATCCGGGTGGCCATCTCGCTGGCGACCTCTCCCGCCGCGTGCCCGCCCATCCCGTCCGCCACCACGAAGATCCCGCGATCGGACAGCATCAGGTAGCTGTCCTCGTTTCCCGACCGGACGACCCCGACGTCCGTCCGCGCGGCGCAGGAGAAGTGCACGGGGTCAGCCAAGCAGGAGGGCAGCGGTCGCGGCCAGCGCCGCGAGGATGAGCACCCAGATGACCCAGCGCCGCGCGGAGGCCTGCTCCGGCGGCTCGACCGCCGGGCGGCGGGCCGGCGGGCCGCGCGGGCGGCGGGGGGGCGGGGCTGGCTCCTCGGGGAGGCGGTCGGCCGGCCCCCCCGGGAGCGCCGGGACCATCTCGCGCGTGTCCCGGCCGGCGGGCGCCCCGGCGGCGTCCGACGGGTCGAAGAGCACCTTCACCTCGCCGAACTGCAGCGCCGCGCCGGGCGCCAGCACGGTCTCCTCGGTGATCCGCTCGCCATCCACGAAGGTGCCGTTGGTGGAGCCCTGGTCGGCCACGATCCACAGGTCCTCGCGCCGCTGGAGCTTGGCGTGCACGGTGCTGACGCTCGGGTCGGGGAGGACGACGTCGTTGTAGGCCGCGCGCCCGATGTTCACCACCAGGGTGCGGAGGGGAAGCCGCTCGCCCTTCCGCTCCCCGCTCCGGACCAGGAGTCCGCCGAGGAGGCGGGGCGCCTGGGCCGCCACCAGGGCGCCCGGGAGGGGGGTGGCCGGGATGCCCATCAGGGTGTCGTTCAGCTGCATCGCGGCGCCGCGGGGCGGGGTCACGGGCCCGTCGGCGGAGAAGCGGAACTCCTCCCGCCCGACGCGGATCACGTCGCCCCGGGCGAGCATCAGCGCCTCCGGCACCCGGCGGCCATTCACGAACGTCCCGTTGGCGCCCCGGTCCACCAGGCGGTACCCCTCGGGCCCCGCGACGATCTCGGCGTGGATGCGGGAGACGTCGTCGTCGCTGAGGACGACGTCCGCGCCGGCGTCCCGGCCGATCACCAGCGGGGTGCCGCCGATCCGGTACTCCCGGCCGTCGGTGAGGGAGACGATCCGGCCCCCGGAGGCGCCCGCCCGCGTGCCGGTCGCGTCGGGGACGGCGCGGAGCCGCCCGGCGTCGGTGGAGATCCGGGTGGCCCCGGCGCGCTCCGCCTGGACCACGCGGAGCTCGTGACCGCCGACGAAGACCTTGTCGCCGTGGAAGACGGGGGTCGGCTCGGACGCCAGCTTGACGCCGTTCAGCGTGGCCACCGCCCCGGGCTCGGGGCGGACCACCACCGCGCCCCCCGGCTCGGGCGAGAGGAGCAGGTGCCGGCCGAGGATCCCCTCGCCCTCGAGGACGACGTCGCAGCCCGGGCCGGCGCCGATGGTGACCGGGCGGTCGAGGGGAAATCGCCCTGAGGCGTGCTCGAGCTGGAGCATCGGGGTAGGGTCCATCCGCCGGTTCGGGGGAGGCAAAACCTACCGTTCGACGGAGGGGGGACGCAAGCGACGATCAGGCGGCGTCCGGGGCGACCGCCCCGGCGAACTGGAGCCGGACCAGCCGGCGGTAGAGGCCGTCCCGGGCCAGGAGGGCCGCGTGGCGCCCGCGCTCCCGCACCTGGCCGTGGTGCAGGACCAGGATCTCGTCGGCGTCCACGATGGTGCTCAGCCGGTGCGCCACCACGAGACTGGTGCGGCCCTGCATCAGTTCCCGCACCGCGGCCTGGATCCTGGCCTCGGCCTCCGCGTCCACGGAGCTGGTGGCTTCGTCCAGGACCAGGATGGCCGGATCCCGCGCGAGGGCCCGGGCGAAGGAGAGGAGCTGCCGCTCGCCGACGCTCAAGGAGCGCCCGCGCTCGCCGAGGACGTGGCGGTACCCGGCGGGGAGCCGGGCGATGAAGCGGTCGGCCCCGGTGCGGCGGGCGGCCTGGACGGCGGCCTCGTGCCCGCCGGGCGCGTCGAGCAGGATGTTGCGCTCGACGTCGCCAGCGAAGAGGAAGAGGTCCTGCTGGACGTACCCGATGGCCCCGCGGAGGTCTGCCAGGGCGAGGTCCCGGATGTCCACCCCGTCGAGGGTGATCCGCCCCCGCGCCGGCTCGTAGAAGCGCAGCAGCAGGCTGACGATCGTGGTCTTCCCCGCCCCGGTGTGCCCCACCAGGGCCACGGTCCGCGCGGGACTCGCGGTGAAGCTGACGTCCTGCAGCACCCACGGACCCTCGTCCCGGTAGCGGAACCAGACGCCCTCGAAGCGGATCTCGCCCCGGAGCGGGGCCGGAAGCGGCACGGGTGCGGCCGGGTCCGCCACCTGCACGGGAGTATCCAGCAGGGCGAAGATGCGCTCGGAGGAGGCCATCGCGGCCTGGACCAGGTTGAACTTCTCCGAGAGGTCCTGGAGCGGCTGGAAGAAGCGGCGGGTGAGCTGGAT
Organism: Gemmatimonadales bacterium; assembly: GCA_025924275.1. Lineage (GTDB taxonomy): Bacteria > Gemmatimonadota > Gemmatimonadetes > Gemmatimonadales > GWC2-71-9 > JAICEH01. The sequence continues at coordinate 7,492 of JAICEH010000070.1, forward strand.
GAACGCGGCGAGCACACCGACGGTGAGGGTGCCGGCCGCGGCCCGGAGCCCGCCGTACCAGAGGAGCGAGGCCAGGGCCACCGCCGTCAGGACTTCGATGATCGGGAAGAAGACGGCGTAGATGGTGATGGACCGCAGGTGGGCGACGAGGTGATCCCGGTTCACCCCGTCGAAGCGGCGCGCGGCGTCCCCTTCCCGGCCGAAGAGCTGGACCACCCGCATCCCGGACAGGTGCTCCTGGGTGAAGCTGTTGAGCCGTGCGAGCCGGGCCCGGATGTCGCGGAAGGCGTCCCGCACGCGGCGGCGGAACACGACCGCCACGAGCCAGACGAGCGGGATCACGGCGAAGGCCACGAGGGCGAGGCGCCAGTCCATCAGGAGCATCGCCACCATGATGGCCGAGAGGGCGAAGAGGTCCCCGAAGACCGCGATCAGGCCGCTGGAGAAGAGCTCGTTGAGCGTCTCGACGTCGGAGGTGACGCGGGTCATCAGCCGGCCGACGGGATGACGGTCGAAGTAGGGGATGCTGAGCCGCTGGAGGTGGGCGAAGAGCCCGGTCCGCAGGTCGTGCATCACCCGCTGCCCGATCCGCGTGGTCAGGACGGTCTGGGCGTACTCCTGGACGAAGTCGAGGAGCAGGGAGGCGACGAAGGCCCCGGTGAGGAGCGCCAGCAGGTGGGCGTCGCGCCGGGGCACGGCCACGTCGAGGACCTGCTGGGTGAGCCAGGGGCCCACCAGGGCGAGGAGGCCGCCGGCCACGAGCAGCGCCAGGGCGCCGGCCACGGCCAGGCGGTGGGGCCGGACGTACCGGAGGAGGCGCCGGAGGAGGGCGGCGTCGTACGGCCGGGCGAGGGCGTCGTCGGGCGCCTCGGTCACGCGGGGCCCGCCTCCACCGCCTCGCCGCCGGCCCCCCCGCCGGGGTCGAGCTGCTTGAGCCCGCGACGCACCCAGGAGTAGAAGACGGCGCCGCCCGCGGCGAGGGTGAACCAGCTCAGGACGAGGCGCCAGATCATGGTGTAGAGCGGGGTCAGCTCGCGGGGGACGTAGATGGACATCACGGCGGCCGAGAGCACCTCCGCCACCCCCGACCCGCCCGGCGTGGGGGCGAAGAAGTAGAGCAGGAAGGTGATCATCGTCTGCAGGAGCAGGACGTCCACGAAATGGGCCTGGATGCCGACGGCGCGGAGCGCCACGTAGCCCGCCAGCAGCTTGTTCCCGTGGGAGGGGCCGGAGATGATCGTGGCGAGGAGGAGCGCCAGCCAGCCCCGCGGCGAGTTGAAGGCCACCACGCTGCGGTGGGCCTCGTCGAGCCCGGCGTGCACCGCCTCGAGCCGGTGGGCGAAGCGCGGGCTCCGGCCCATCGCCCAGCCGCTCACCCGCTGCAGCAGCCGGTGGAAGAGCCGGGGGAAGAGGATGACCGCCACCAGGAGCACGCCGATGCCGACGAAGAGCCAGAGGCTCCCGAGGAAGAGGTCATAGAGGGACAGGCCGAGGACGTTGCCCCGCTGGCCGAGGGAGCGGCCGGCGCCGGCCACGATGGCGATGGGCCCGGCGAGGGCGAAGAAGAGGACGGTGGCGATGAAGGTGATGAGGGTGGCGGTGACGGCCACCGGCACGGGGATGCCGTTCCGCTTCATGGTGTAGATCATCATCGGCGCGGCCCCGGTCTGGGCCGGCGTGACGTACGCCCCCCACGCCCCCATCCCGCCCGCCAGGATCATGGTGCGGAGCCTGACCGACGGGAGGAGGTGCCGCACCACCACCCAGAGCCGGAGCCCGCCCCCGAACCAGTCGAGGGACGCCACGGCGACGCCCACCAGCACCCAGCCCCATCGGATCCGTCCGATGGAGGCCCAGAAGGCGCCGAGGTCGTTTCCGTACCAGAGGATGCCGGCGAAGGTGATGACGGAGACGAGGACGAACGCCTCGAACCCCCGGAGCACCATCCGCGGCGTGAGCAGTTTCGCCATGGGACCCGGGAAACGTACGGCCCCGGGGCGGTCCGGCGGTAGACCCGGCTAGATTTCGGCATGCCCCACGGGGTC
>JAICEH010000071.1 GCA_025924275.1 Gemmatimonadales bacterium
CCTCCGCCAGAAGTAGCCGGGGCGAGCGCCGCCTCGAGCCGGGCGAACGCCGCATCGGCCTCCGCGCCGTCCACCAGCGTCCGGAGCGCCGCCACGGCGCGCCGGATGTCGGCGCCTTCCCGCTGGAACCACGCCTCGAAGAGGTCGAGCCGGGTCCGGTAGATCCGCGCCGCGATGATGCGGGCGTTGTTCACCGGGCGGTCGCTCGGTTGGAGCCGCATGGTGCGCATCGCGGGGGCGACGAAGGTCGCGACTTCCTCCCGCGCCCAGGCGGCAACCTCGGCCCGCCCCGCAACCAGCCCGGCGCTGTCCGGCCGCGCCCGGTACAGCCGGTCGAGCCGGCTGGCGAGCGAATCGTAGTAGGCGCCGAGCCGGATCTCGTCGTGCCAGCGATCCGCCGCCCGGCGGGCACGCAGCGTGTCGCCGCGTTCGCGGAAGAAGGCCTCGGCCGCCCGATACCCCACGAGCTGCGCGAAGCTCTCGTTGAACGGCGTGGCACTCCGCACGTACAGCGTATTGTGGGCGATCTCGTGGAACACGGTGGCCGCGAGCTCGACCGGGTCGGGGTCGAGCGCGGTGGACAGGAGCGGATCCTCGAACCAGCCGAGCGTCGAGAAGGCGCCCGCGGGCCGGAGCCAGGTGTCGAGGCCGCGGCCCTCGAGTTCGCGCGCGGTGCGCCGGGCCTGGTCGAGGTCGAAGAAGCCCTTGTACGGTACCCGCCCGACGATGGGATACTTCCAGGTGTGCGGGCAGAGGCAGTCGGGCGGGCTGGCGGAGACGACGAGGAGCAGCGTGTCCCGCCCCACATCGCTGAACTGGCGGTAGGTGCCCCCTGCCTCGAGGCCGAGCCCGGCGGCGTGGTCGCGGACCTCGAGCACCAGCCGGAAGGCGGCGCGGCGGTCCTCCGGGACTCGCGGGTCGTCCACCAGGTCGGCGATCGGCCGGCGGCTCGCCAGGATCCGGAACTCCTCCGCGCCGGCGCGCGAGAGGAACCGCACCTCGTCGCTGGCCAGCCAGGCGGTGCCGTAGCTGACCATCAGCAGCACCACCACCGCCACGAAGCCCACCAGGCACCCCCTGCGGTTCACGGACTGAAGCGGAGCCCGAGCCGGTGCACCGGCTCGCCGAAGACGTTGCGGCGCTGGTAGGCGTAGTCGAGCCCGAATCCGGGAAAGACGAGGCCCGCGCCCGCCGAGAGCGAGGAGAGCCCCGACCCCGCGGGGACCTCGGCCGCCCCGATCCGCGCCAGCACCCCGACGCCGCCGTGGGTCACCACGCCGCCCTCGAGCCCCCCCACCCAGCGGTGCTCGTCCCCCTCGGTCCAGATCGACTCCAGCGTGCCGAGGAACCGCGGGACGCCCTGGGGATCCACGAAGTTGAGCGTGAAGCCCAGGCGCGTGACGGTCGGCATGTCGAGCTTCCGGCCCGTGGCCCGGAGGGTCCCGATGCCCTGGACGGCCACCGCAAGGGCGGCGATGTCGAACATCGCGAAGGTGAGCCCGAGGTCGGATGTGAGGGCCCGGTTCACCTGGCCCGCGGTGTCCTCGATCGAGACGTACCGCACGTCGGCCCCGAGCGCCCCGAGGCCCCCGCGGTAGACCAGCGCCGCCACCCAGCTCAGGTTGTCGCGTACCGTGGCGGTGTCCGCGAAGCGCAGGTACTGGGCACCGCCCGCCAGGGTGAGCGCCCCCACCCGGAGGGAGGCGGCGCCCATGCCCTGCCCCGCCCCGGCGGCGTAGTCCGACCAGGCCAGCTCCACGGTGGTCACGCGGAGCGGGGCGACCGCCGACGGGTTGTCGAACACCGCACCGGCATACCCCGTGAGCGCCACGCCCGACCCGCCCAGCGCGGCGGACCGCACCGACGCCGGGAGCCGCGTCACGATCGGCACGACCGACGGATCCTGGGCCCCGGCGGCCGCCGGGGCCGCGAGCGCGAGGAAGCCGAGGCGCACCGCCCTCACGGTCAGCGGATGCGGGCCACGGCCAGGCGCGGCACCACGGCAGCGGAGAGGGCGTCGCCGCCAGCCGCGGCGAAGCGCACCTCCGTGACCACCCCGCCGGCCGGTTGGGTCAGGATGAGGTGGCGCCCGGAGCCCCCACGGACCACGCCCGTCCGCTCGTACGCATCGCCGTCGCTCTCGTCCGGCACGAGCGGGTACACCCGGGGGAAGACGCTGGGCCGCGACGCGTTGAGCGCGGCGAACTCGGAGCGCAGGTTCCAGCTGGTATACTGGAGACGGACGCTCCCGCCGCTCCAGCCCGGGAGGTTGTCGAGCCAGCTCGCCAGCTGCCATTGCGCCGCGAGCCGGTCGAAGGACTCCCCCGTCACGTCCTCGACGTTTTCCTGGCCCACCTGGCCGGTCTGCACCACCGCGCGGGTGAACGCGGTGCCGAGCGAGGAGCCGCCGCCGAACTGGTCCGCCAGCCAGCGGACGAACAGCCACGCGGCGCCGCGCTCCTGCAGCGTGCCGCCCGACTGCTCGGGAAACACCAGGAAGTGGTCCTCGGGCTCGACCAGGTAGTCGAAGGCGTTGGCGAAGTTGTTGAGGTGGAACTGCGTCTCCCGGTCGGGCGCCCCACCGGCGGCCACGCCGTTGTCCGGCAGCTGGCGTCCCCCGAGTTCCTCGGCGAAGTGCGAGAGCCCCTCGTTCAGCCACGTCAGCTCCGGCTGCGTGCTGCCCCGCAGCAGTCGATGCTGGTTGAAGCTGATCATGTGCTGGAATTCGTGGATGAAGGTCGGGCCGAGGGAGCGCATCGCCTCGTTCCGCGACACCGGACAGCCGGGATCGGTCGGGGCCGGCACGGCGCTGAAGAACACCTCGCCCCCGTTCGAGTTCCCGGAGGACCCCGGCAGGAGGTCGAGTCCGTAGAAGTAGCCGAGCACGCGGCTCCCGGTCACGGAGCAGTTCGGGCTGAGGGCGTTCACGGCGTCGGTGAGCAGGATGATCACCACCCCGTTCGCGTCGATGTCCGACTCCCGTCCGAAGGCGACGGTGTCGATCCCGTACATGTTGGGCGTGGCCCCGTCGAAGAGCTGGCCCACCTCGGCGATGTCCGACGGCGTGAACCCGTCCGCCGGGACGGTGTCGTCGATGTAGATGGCCCCCCGGATGCCGACATAGGCTGCCGTGGCCTCGACCGCCACCGTGGAGGTGCAGGAGGTGCTGCTGCAGACCCGGAAGGTGCGCTCGTCCCCGACCACCGGCGGCGGCTCGATGAAGGGAGCCGGGGCGATCCCGAGCGCCGCCCCCGGCCTGGCGGCCGCGGCGGCCTCGAGCACCCGGAGCCGGGCGTGGAAGGCCTCGGCGTCCCCTGACTGCCGGAAGGAGGCGCCCGCCACGTGCTCGAGCCCGCCCGCCTCGCGCGCGGTGGGCGCGTCCGGCGGCGGGTCGGCCTGGAGCAGGTACGCCTCCGACACCCCCGTGGGGGTCACGACCCCGGCGCCCGAGAGGGCCACCACCGCGTATTCCGCCTCCACCGGCCCGGGCGCCGGAAAGTGGAGGCAGGAGCCGCTCAGCCGCGGGTCGACCAGGATGTGCTGGGCCGGCGCGAGGGCGACGATCGAGGCCTGGGTGCAGTCGACCGGCAGCGGCGGTTCCGGCCCGGAGGGGCCCCCGGAACTGCAGGCGGACAGCGCGAGAACGGCCAGGATGGTGAGCGGGCGGTGGGACAGCAAACTGGATCTCCGGAAGGCGGCTGGCCACCGAGGTGGCGAAGCGGTGTAAGATAAGGCACAGCAACGGCTTTTGACAATCGTGTGCACCGCCGGTAGCTTCCCGCCGATGGCCTTTGCCCACCTCCACACGCACAGCGAGTATTCCCTCCTCGACGGGGCCAATCGCATCCCGGAGCTGGTGGCGCACGTCAAGGCGCTGGGGATGGACAGCCTGGCGGTGACCGACCACGGAAACCTGCACGCCGCCCGGGCCTTCTACGACGAGGCCCGGCAGCAGGGCGTCCGTCCGATCCTCGGCTTCGAGGCCTACCTCGCCTTCGGCTCGCGGCGGGAGATGCAGAAGCCGGCCTGGGCCCCGGCCCAGTACAGCCACCTGGTCCTCCTCGCCGCCAACCGCACCGGCTACCGGAACCTGGTGCGCCTCTCCTCGATCGGCTTCACGGAGGGGTTCTACCGGCGCCCCCGGATCGACCGGGAGGTGCTGGCCCGGCACGCGGACGGACTCGTCTGCCTCGCCGCCTGCCTCTCGGGCGAGGTGGCCCTGTGGCTCCGTCAGGGGCAGTACGGGAAGGCGCGGGACACCGCCGCCTGGTTCGCCACCACCTTCGGGGAGGGCAACTTCTGGCTCGAGATGCAGAAGCACGGGATCCCGGAGGAGGACCTCGTGGCGGAGGGGATGCTTCGGCTGGGCGCGGAGCTCGGCCTCGGCGTGGTGGCCACGAACGACGCCCACTACCTCCGGCGGGAGGACGCGGAGGCGCATGACGTGCTGCTGGCGATCGGGACCGGCGCCGACCTCGACGACCCCAAGCGCTTCCGCTTCACCGGCGAGGAGTCCTACGTGAAGAGCGAGGCGGAGATGCGCCAGCTCTTCCCCGACCATCCCGAGGCACTCGCCGCCACGCAGGCCGTGGCGGACCGCTGCGAGTTCGACTTCGAGAAGCGCTACTTCGTCCCCGCCTTCCCGCGTCCGGCCGGCTACGCGACCGACGAGGCCCTGCTCCGCGACCTGGCCGAGCGCGGCGCGGAGGCCCGCTATGGCGCGCCGCTCCCGGCGGCGGCGCGCGAGCGGCTGGAGTACGAGCTCGGGGTCATCAACGGCGCGGGCTACGCCGGCTACTTCCTGATCGTGCAGGACTTCATCGCGGCGGCGCGGGAGCGCGGGATTCCCGTCGGGCCGGGGCGCGGGTCGGCGGCGGGCTCGCTGGTCGCCTACGCCCTGGGCATCACCACGGTGGACCCGCTCCGGTTCGACCTCCTGTTCGAGCGGTTCCTGAACCCGTCGCGGGTCTCGATGCCGGACATCGACGTCGACTTCTGCTTCGAGCGCCGCGGGGAAGTCATCGAGTACGTGCGCCAGCGCTACGGGCGCGACAGCGTGGGCCAGATCATCACCTTCGGGACGATGAAGGCGCGCGCGGCCGTCAAGGACGTGGCCCGGGTGCTCAAGGTCCCCCCCGGCGAGGCCGACCGGATCACCAAGCTGATCCCCTCGGGCCCGGCCTACAGTCTCTCGCTGCCGGAGGCGGTGGAGCGGGTGGACGAGCTGCGGGATCTGGTCCGCTCCGACCCCACCTACCAGCGGATGATGCGGCTCGCGAGCCGCATCGAGGGGATCTCCCGCCACGCCTCGGTCCACGCGGCGGGGGTGGTGATCGCGCCGGGCCCGCTGGCCGAGTATGTCCCGGTGTGCACCGCGCCCACCAAGGGCGCGGGCCAGTCGGCCGACGGGGAGGACGCGATCATCTGCCAGTACGAGATGAACGCGCTGGAGCGGGTCGGGATGCTCAAGATGGACCTCCTGGGCCTCAAGACGCTCACCGTGATCCACGATGCGGTGACGATGATCCGGGAGCGGACCGGTGCGGCGGTGGACGTCGAGGCGCTCCCGTTCGACGACCCGGCGGTCTACGAGCTGCTCCGGCGCGGGCGGACCGGCGGCGTGTTCCAGTTCGAGTCGCCCCTCGCCACCGACACCCTTCGGGCGATGCGCTGCGACCGGTTCGACGACCTGGTCGCGTCCAATGCCCTGCTGCGCCCCGGGCCGCTCGATGCGGGGATGCACCTCGTCTTCATCCGTCGGAAGCTCGGCCAGGAGGCGGTGCGCTACGCGCACCCGCTCCTGGAGGAGGTGCTCGAGCCCACCTACGGCGTCATCACCTACCAGGAGCAGGTGATGCGGATCGCGAACGTGCTGGCGGGCTTCTCGCTCGCCGAGGCGGACGTGCTCCGGAAGGCGGTGGGCAAGAAGGACCAGGAGCTGGCCAACCAGGAGGTGGCCAAGTTCGTGGAGCGGGCGGTGGCGCAGGGGCACGCCCGGCCGATGGTCGAGGAGATCGGCCGGCAGATCGTCACCTTCGGCCGGTACGGGTTCAACAAGTCCCACTCGGTGGCCTACTCGGTCCTGTCCTACCAGACCGCGTGGCTCAAGGCGCACCACCCGGCGGAGTTCATGGCGGCGCTCCTGTCCTCCGAGATCGGGAACACCGACAAGGTGGTGCAGTACATCAACGAGGCGCGGGAGCTCGGGCTCGAGGTGCTGCCGCCGGACGTGAACGAGTCGGGCTTCAAGTTCACCGTCGTGGGGGACCGCCGGATCCGGTTCGGCCTTGGGGCCATCCGGAACGTGGGCCGCGGCGTGATCGAGTCCATCATCGAGGGGCGGCGCGCCGGGCGGTACGCCGCCCTCGGGGACCTGGTGCGGCGGGTGGACCTGCGGCTGGCCAACCGGCGGGTGCTCGAGTCGCTGGTGGCGGCCGGGGCGTGCGACGGGCTCGACGGGCACCGCGCACAGCTCGCTGCGGGCCTCGACGCGGTCCTGGCATCGGCCCAGCTGGAGCAGCAGGAGCGCGAGGCGGGCCAGGCCTCCCTCTTCGGCGAGGCGGCCCCCGAGGCCTCTCCCGCCACCCAGGGGCTCCCGGAGGTGCCGCCCTGGCCGGAGGCAGAGCGGCTGGCGCGGGAGAAGGAGCTGCTCGGCTTCTTCATCTCCGGGCACCCGCTCGAGCGGTTCCGGGCGGAGGTCGAGCTGTTCGGGACCCGCACCACCGCCACGCTCGGCGAGTGGAGCGAGCACCCGGTCACGATCGCGGCGGTGGTCACCGCGGTGAAGCGACAGATCTCGAAGAAGACCGGCAAGGAGTACGCCCGCGTGACCCTGGAGGACTTCCACGGGACCGCCGAGGCGATCGTCTTTCCCGAGGCCTGGGCCCGGCTCAACCAGGCGGTCGTCCCCGACGCCGCGGTGCTGCTCACCGGCGGCTTCAGCCCCCGGGACCGGGGGGAGGACCGCGCCCCCTTCGTGGTGGAGGGCGCGCGGCCGCTTCCCGAGCTCAAGCGCACCGGCGCGCTGGCGCTCAACCTCCGGTGGCGGGCGCCGGCCGCCCCGCGACCCGACGACGTGCGGGCGGCGGCGGCGCTCTTCGCGTCGCACCCGGGGGCCGCGCCGGTCTATATTGAGTGGAACGACGGCAACGGGGAGTCCCTGCGGCTCCGGTCCCGACGCGTGCGCGTCGCGCCGGAGGAGGACCTCGTGCGCGCCCTCCGCGACCTGTTCGGCGCGGACGCCGTGACCCTCGTCAAGGCGGGCTGAATGGCCACGCGGTTCACCCTGGAGTTCGAGAAGCCGCTGCTCGAGCTGGAGCGCGAGATCGACGACCTCAAGCGGGTCGGCACCGAGCGCGGGCTCGACATCGCCGCGGAGCTCGGCCAGCTCGAGGGGAAGCTCGCGGCCCTGCAGCAGGAGATCTACGCCGGCCTCACCCCGATGCAGCGCGTCATGATCGCGCGGCACCCGCGGCGCCCCTATACGCTCGACTACCTCAGCACCATCTTCACCGACTTCATCGAGCTCCACGGGGACCGGCTCTTCCGGGACGACCCCGCCATCGTGGGCGGGTGGGCGCGCCTCGCCGGGCAGAGCGTGATGGTCGTGGGGCACCAGAAGGGGCGGGACACGAAGGACAACATCCGGCGGAACTTCGGCATGCCGCACCCCGAGGGGTACCGCAAGGCGCTCCGGCTGATGAAGCTGGCGGCCAAGTTCAATGCGCCGGTGGTCTCCCTCATCGACACGCCGGGGGCGTATCCCGGCCTGGGGGCGGAGGAGCGGGGGCAGTCGGAGGCCCTGGCTCGCTCGATCCTCGAGATGTCGGCGCTCCCCACCCCCATCGTGGCGGTGGTGATCGGCGAGGGCGGCTCCGGCGGCGCGCTCGCCCTGGGGGTGGCGGACCGCGTGCTGATGCTGGAGAACTCGGTGTACTCCGTGATCTCCCCCGAGGGGTGCGCCGCCATCCTCTGGAAGGACTCCAGCCAGCGGGAGCGTGCCGCCAAGGCCCTGCGGATCACCAGCGAGGACCTGCTCCGCCTCAAGGTGATCGACGAGGTGGTGCCCGAGCCGACCGGCGGCGCCCACGCCGACCCCGACGCCACCGGCGAGGCCCTGCGCGAGGTGCTCATCCGGCACGTCGGCGAGCTCCGCAAGGTCCGGCCGGACCGGCTGGTGAAGCGCCGCGCGGAGAAGTACGCCGCCATGGGCGCGTTCACCGAGGCCTGATGCCGCAGACGGTCGAGGTGCGGTTCAAGGGAAACCGGAAGGGGCTCTTCGACTTCACCGATCCCGACCCCCTCCGGCTCCAGGAGCCGGTCATCGTCCAGGCGGAGCGCGGCCAGGACTTCGGCCGGGTGAGCGCCGTGGGCGAGACTGCGCTCAAGAAGTGCGGCTCGGGGTGCGCGGGGTGCGCCGTGGGCGAGGCGCCCGCCGCCGCCGCGCGGATGCAGGTCCTGCGGCGGGCGACCACCGAGGACGTCCGCCGCCAGGCGGACCTCCGCCGGGGCGAGGAGGAGGTCCGCCGCGCCGTCCTCGAGCGCGTGCGCACCCACGGCCTGCTGATGAAGGTGAGCGACGCGGAATGGCAGTGGGACGGCGGCAAGCTCACGGTCTACTTCACTGCCGACCAGCGGGTCGACTTCCGGGCGCTGGTGCGCGACCTCGCCTCGCGCTTCCGTACCCGCATCGAGCTCCGGCAGATCGGCGTCCGTGACGAGGCCGCCCGCCTGAGCGGGGTCGGCCGGTGCGGACGCGAGTACTGCTGCACCTCCTGGCTGGGCGAGCTGTCGCCGGTGAGCCTGAGCCTCGCCAAGGACCAGTCGCTCTCCCTCAACCCCTCCCAGATCTCCGGCGGCTGCGGCCGCCTGCTCTGCTGCCTCAAGTACGAGCACGACTTCTACGTGAGTGCCCGGAAGCGCTTCCCGCGGGCCGGCAAGTCCCTGCGCACCGCCCGGGGCACCGAGCGGGTCGTGGCCGTCGACATCTTCCGCGAGCGGGTGCTCCTCCGGCACGAGGAGCAGGGGCTCCGGAGCGTCGGCCTGGCCGACCTCCGAGAGGAGACCGAGGCGGCCGGACCGGAGGTGGCAGATGCCACCGCGGCACGACGGCACGACGGCGCCACGGCGCCACGGCCGGGCGGCACGGCGGCGGGCACGCCGGCGGGGGCCGCCGAGACCGCCGCCGCCCAGCTGCCCGCCGCCGAGCCACCCGGGGTCGAGCCCGGCAGCGCCGTGGC
>JAICEH010000072.1 GCA_025924275.1 Gemmatimonadales bacterium
CGTGATGATGTCCGGCAAGGTTGCGGTGGTGTGCGGCTTCGGCGAGGTGGGCAAGGGCTCGGCCGCGAGCCTGCGCAATGCCGGCGCGCGCGTCATGGTCACCGAGGTCGATCCGATCTGCGCCCTGCAGGCGGCGATGGAGGGCTACGAGGTGCGGACGGTGGAGGACGTGGTGGCGACCGCCGACGTCTTCATCACCGCCACCGGCAACCGCGACGTCATCACCGTGGCCCACATGGCCCGGATGAAGGACAAGGCGATCGTCGGGAACATCGGGCACTTCGACAACGAGATCGACATGGCGGGCCTCAAGCGGATGCCCGGCGTCGAGCGGATCAACATCAAGCCGCAGTACGACGAGTTCGTCTTCCCCGACGGGCACTCGGTGCTGGTGCTGGCGGAGGGGCGGCTCCTCAACCTGGGCTGCGCCACCGGGCACCCGAGCTTCGTGATGTCGGCCAGCTTCACCAACCAGGTGATGGCCCAGATCGAGCTCCACACCCGGGCGGCGGAATACGAAAGGAAGGTGTACGTGCTGCCCAAGCACCTGGACGAGAAGGTGGCCCGGCTCCACCTGCCCAAGCTCGGCGTCCGGCTCACCCAGCTCACCCCGGAGCAGGCGGCGTACATCGGCGTGGCCGGGGGTGGGCCGTACAAGGCGGAGCATTACAGGTACTAGGACGGCTGAGGGCGGCTGAGGACGGCTGGGGACGGCGGAAGGCGGCTGAGGGCGGCTGGGGGCGGCTGAGGGCGGCTAGGGTGAACGATTGGCCGGGCTGGTGCGGATGCTTCGGTCCAGGCCGCGTGCGAGGAGGTACGTGAGTCTGCCGGCGCCGATCACGAGCGGCCTCAGGTGCTCGCCGTCCCCCGGGTTGGCGACTCCGACGGCGTCGGCGAACTCGATCGCGTACTCGACCTCCGCCAGGGACCCCATCGCGATGTCGAGGAAGCGCCGGAACTCGCGGGAGCCCCGGCGCATCGAACCTTCCACGATGTTGGCGGGAGCGGAGAAGGCCGCCCGGCGCACCTGGGCGGTCAGCCCGAAGCGCTCACCCGCGGGCCAGCGTGAAGTGACCCGATAGACCCCGACGGCCAGTTCGTGACTGGCCTGCCACGCACGGAGTTCGCGATAGCTCCCCATGCCGCAATCTCGCGCCGAGGGGAACTCCAGTGGTGTCCCCGCCGCGCGGCACGTCCCATTCCTATCCGTCCCCAGCCGTCCCCAGCCGCCCTCAGCCGTCCTCAGCCGTCTTCAGCCCCAGCCGTCCTCAGCCGCCCTCAGCCGCCCTCAGCCGCCGCCCTACTCCGGCCTATACCTCCTCACCAACTGCCGCTCGATCTCCGCCTCCGCGAACGCCACCGGCTTGAGCTCCCCCCGCGCGTACATCGCCGCCTGGTCGCTGAACCAGGGCGAATCCGGCAGGCTGCTGGCCCCGTAGGCCAGGATGGACCGGGCCCGCGGGCCGTCCTTCCCGAACTCCACCGCCAGCACCCAGCCGTCGCCGCCCGCCACCTCGAACGTCCCGGCCTTGCCGTCACCCGAGGGCCGCAGGCCGAGCACCCGGAAGCAGCCGTAGACCCCGGGGCACCCCATCACCGGCACGTCCACGTCGCCCCGGCGCACGCGGAGCACCTCGCCCAGGGCGGGATCCACTCGCCCGTAGGTTTCCTTCGCCTGGGCCACCGCCTGCGCGAACGCCTGTACTGCCCGCGCCGGGTCCGCGAGCCCGTCCGGGGTCGTCACCGGCTCGGCCGGGCTCCACGGCCTGGCCCACGCCTTCTGCCAGCGTTCCGCCCCATTGGCGCCGCTCCCCTGCAGGTACGTGTCGAACCACACGGTGAAGAGCACCGCACCGCGCGAGTCCGGCACCGCCGTGCGGTCCCACCCCTCGATGGCCGCGAGGCCGGCCGCCACGTCCCCCGTCGGGTTGGTGGCGCGCACCGCCGCCACCAGGTCGTCCGCGAACCGCTCCCCGGCCAGCATCCGCGGCGAGTGCTTGAGCCGGACCACGTCGTCCAGCCCCACCTTCGGCATCGAGCGGATGAGGAGCAGCGAGAGCTGGCTCCGGAGCCGCAGGTCGGGCGAGGGGAAGTCGGGCGGCGGGAACTTCGCCGAGTCGATCACCGACTCCAGGTTGGTGAAGTGGTAGGGGTCGTTCGCGTTCTGCAGGTACCCGGAGCGCGGGTTGAGGAGCTGGGGCAGCGCGTCCGGCTCGTAGAGCGTGCCCCAGACGTCGTCGGTGCTGCGCGCCGGCACTGCCGCCGTGTCGCCGCCCGAGGGGTGCGGCCGCCGCGGCAGGGCCGCGTTCCAGAAGTAGAAGACGTTCCCTTCGCGGTCGGCGTAGGTCAGGTTCGACTCGGTGTGGGCCCGCATCGCCACCGCCGCCTTCCACTCCGCCAGGGTCCGCGCCCGCATCATCCGGAGGAACTGCTCCGCCTTCCGGTACTCGCCCCAGCCGGGCGACTTGAGCACGTACGCCTTGCCGTCCCGCCGCTCGATCACCGGCCCGAGCGGCGTCCGCCACACCGCGCGGCTCTCCGAGGTGAGCGCCGTCCCGTTCCGCCAGCTGGCCCGGAGGATCACCCGCTCGAGCGCCATCGAGGCGCCGTCGAACAGCACGTGGTCCGGCCGCCGCGGGTCGAGGTCGAGCGCGTAGACCTCCTCGAGGTCGGGCGCGTTGTTGGTCGTGGCCCAGCCGAGGTGCTCGTTGAAGCCGCCGTTGAAGTAGAGCGGGAACCCGACCCGGAAGTCGCCGTAGAAGTTGACCTGCCCCGGGACGGTGATGTGCGCCTCGTAGTAGTTGCCGTACCAGAAGTCGCGCCAGCTCAGGTGCGGGTTCCGGAGCAGGATGGCGCGGCCCGAGGTGGTGCGGCTCGGCGCGAAGGCCCAGGCGTTGGAGCCGATGTTGTCCCGCCGCACCTCCTCCTCGAGCTCCGCCGCCAGCCCGGTGGGCCCGTCGTCCGTCCCCTCCCCGGGCTTCCGCCGCGCCAGCGCCCGCAGGAAGGTGCGCGTCGCCGGCTCCACCGTCTCGTCGGTCCAGAGTGCGGCCGCATCCTGCGGCGTGAACAGGGAGAGGCGCCACGCGGCGTACTCCTCGCGGTGGGTCTCCACCCACCGGTTGGCCGCCGCCGCCCAGCCCTCGAAGACGTGCCGGAGGTCCGCATCCAGGAGGTGGTAGGTCGCCGCCGCGCGCTCGTGCGACTCCCGGGAGGCGAAGTCGGACTCCAGCGAGTCGCGGCCGAAGATCTCCGCCAGCTCGCCCCGCGCGCGCACCAGGTTGAGGATGATCCGCTGGCCGTGGTCCTCGAGCTGGGCCCACGCGAGGCCGTAGCCCAGCGCCCCGAAGTCCTGCGCCAGGATGTGCGGCACCCCGTGCGCGGTGCGGCGGATCTCCACCCGGTCCCGGTACGGGGCCTGGGCGGCGAGGGGCAGCGTGGCGGTGCCGAGCAGCGCGACGGCCGCGGCGGCGAAGCGATGGATGGGCATTCCCCCAATCTATCCTTCGCAGCCCTCCCGACGAGCCGCCCTCAGCCGTCCTCAGCCGCCCTCAGCCGCCCTCAGCCGCCCTCACCCCCCCCACCCAACCCCCACCGCCACCCACCGCCGCGCCGCCGGCTCGTAGTACCGCCCGCCGGCCGCGTTCACCACCACCGAGCCCACGTACGCGCGGTCGAAGAGGTTCCGGACCGAGAGGAAGGGGCGAACCCGGACGCCTGCGCGCTCCCACCAGAGCCGGAGGTCGGTGGATGCCCAGCCGTCGGCGTCGGCCGAGTTGGCGTCGTTGGCCTCGACCCGGCTCGCCACCGCCTGCTCCAGTGCCGCGCCGAGGCCGCTCCCGAGCCGGAGCTCCACGCCCGCCACCAGGAAGTCGCGCGGCACCCCCGGCACGGTGTTGCCGTCGTACCGCTCGCCGTCCACCTCGTAGTCCACGTAGGCGTAGTCGGCACGGGTGTAGGCGCCGCGGAGGGTGAGCGGGTCGGCCGGCCGCCAGGTGAATCCCACTTCGGCGCCCCGGTGCCGCGACTGCCCGGCGTTCCGGAAGAACCGCCGGCCCGGCACGGAGGGGTCCTCGAACGGCACCAGCAGGTCGTCCACCTCGGCCAGGAAGAGCGCCGCCGTCCACTCCAGTCGGGGCGACCGCCCCCGCGCGCCCAGCTCCCAGTGGACCGCGGTCTGCGGGCCCAGGTCGGGATTGAGGCCTCCCCCGCCCTCGGGCCGGTTCGCCAGCTCCGTGGTGGTGGGCGTCTCGAACGAGCTCCGGACGCCGGCGTACGGCTCGAATGCGTCGCCCCGCGCCCAGACCACGCCGAGCGACGGCACCAGCCGCGCCATCGTCCGCTCGCCCGAGTCGTCGCCGTCGCCGAGGAGCCGGTCGTCCACCGCGAACCGCACGTGGTCGTAGCGCAGCCCGGCGCTCACCACCCACGCCCGCACGGGCGCGAGGCGGAGGAGGGCGAAGGGTCCGAGCTCCCGGGTCCGGTCCTCCTGGTCGAGGGTGACCTGACTGCCGTCGGGCGACAGGTTCACCCGGTCGTCCTGCGCCCACTGCGCGTCGAGCCCGGTGGTGAGGAGCGGCAGCATCCGCCCCCCGAGCGGCAGCGTCGCCTCGGCACGGAGCCCGCCGTTCACCCGGTCGAGGAGGATGGTGCCGAAGGCCAGCGGATTCTCCACCTCGCGCAGACTGCCGAACAGCGCCATCCGTACCCGACGGTCCGACTGTCCGACCGTCCGACTGTCCGCCGTCCGACTGTCCGCCGTCCCACCCAGCCGCCGCGTCACCGCCACCGCCCCCGCCCACTGCTCCACCGCCTTCCGCGCGTCCACCGCGAGGTTGGCCGGTGCCGCCTGGGTGGGATCCTCCGCCACCTCCGCCGCGGTGAGCCCGCCCGGGTTCTCCGACCGCGGCTGGTCGGTCCAGCGGAGCGTGGCACGGAGGTCGGTGTCGTCGCCGAGCACTCCGGCCCATCCGAGCCGCGCGCGCCGGGTCTCGTACGCGCTCTGCTCCCGCCACCCGTCGCCCCGGGCCCATCCCCCGCCCAGGCTCAGCGTCCCCGGCCCGGCCGGCACCGCCGCATCCGCCACGAGCTTCACGAACCCGTCCCCTCCACCTTCCGCCAGGCCGCCGAGCCGCCCCTGCCGTCCCAGCCGCCCCAGCCGTCCCGTCTCCACCGCCACCACCCCCCCGCCCGCATTCCCGTACAGCGTCGACGTCCCGCCCCGCAGCACCTCGATCCGCTCCGCCTCGGCGAGGTCCACGTCGGTGAGCTGGCCCTGTCCGTCGGGAAGGGTCTGCGGGATCCCGTCGAGGATCACCTGCACCCCGCGGACCCCGAATGCGGAACGGGCCCCGAAGCCGCGGATCGAGATCCGCTCGTCGATCGCGGGGTTGCCGGGGTTCACCGCGTAGAGGCCGGGCACCAGGCGCAGGACCTCCTCCAGCGCCGCGGCCGGGCGGTGGCGGAGGGCGTCGGGGCCCAGCACGGTGACGCCCGCGGGCACGAGGTGGAGGGGCGAGGCATCGCGGGACGCCCGCACTTCCACCTCCGGCAGCCGGACGGCGGCGGTGTCCTGCGCGGCGAGCGGGGTGGCGAGGAGGGCGGCGGCCGCGTACGATGCACCGGGACCCGGGCCCCGCCACCAGGAGTGCCGGTTGCGCACCATCCCCGCCCTCACGTTCGCGTTCACGGGATTGATGACTTCGACCCTTTCCGCACAGGCGCCGGTGCCGCCCGAGGCGCCGCGCCGTCCGCAGGTCACCGAGTTGCACGGGGAGCGCCGCGAGGACCCGTGGGCCTGGCTCCGGCACCGCGACGACCCCGAGGTGATCCGCTACCTGGAGGCGGAGAACGCCTACACGGCGGCGATGACGGCCCACACCGCCGGCCTCCGCGAGCGGCTCTACCGGGAGATGCTCGGCCGGATCCAGGAGACCGACCTCGGCGTCCCGGTCCGGCGCGGGGAGTGGTTCTACTACTCCCGCACCGAGGAAGGAAAGGCCTACCCCATCCACGCCCGCAAGCGTGGCGGCCTCGAGGCCCCGGAGGAGGTCATCCTGGACCAGAACGCGGAGGCCGAGGGGCAGAAGTACTTCCAGCTGGGCGGGCTGGAGGTGAGCCCGGATCACCGCTACCTCGCGGTGCTGGTGGACACCAACGGCTACGAGGACTTCGAGCTCCGCATCCGGGACCTGGGCACCGGCGCCTGGCTGCCGGAGCGGATCGGGCCGCTCGGCTTCGGGCTGGCCTGGGCCAGCGACAGCCAGACGGTGTTCTACGCCACCACCGACTCTGCCAAGCGGTCCGACCGCGCCTGGCGCCACCGGATCGGCACCGACCGGAGCGCCGACGTCGAGACCTACCACGAGCCCGACGTGCTCTTCAACCTGCACCTCGAGCGGGCCCGGAGCGGCGACTTCGTCTTCCTCACCAG
Source organism: Gemmatimonadales bacterium (assembly GCA_025924275.1). Taxonomy (GTDB): domain Bacteria; phylum Gemmatimonadota; class Gemmatimonadetes; order Gemmatimonadales; family GWC2-71-9; genus JAICEH01. Next base: position 6,431 of record JAICEH010000072.1, read on the forward strand.
CAGCAGCTTCACCTCGGCCGAGGTGCGGGTGGTGGACGCGCACCGGCCCGACGCCCCGCCGCGGCTGGTGATCCCGCGCCGGCCCGGCATCGAGGTGGCCATCGACCACCAGGGCGACCGCTTCCTCGTCCTGTCCAACGAGGGGGCCCGGAACTTCGCCCTCTGGTCGGCGCCGGTGGCCGCCCCGGCGCGCGCCAACTGGACGCCCTGGCTGCCGCACCGCGAGGAGGTGTTCGTCGAGAGCTTCGAGGTGTTCCGCGGCTGGCTCGTGGTGGAGGAGCGGCACGAGGGGCTCCGGCGGCTCCGGGTCGAGCGGACCGCGGACCGCGCGGTCCACTACGTCGAGTTCCCCGAGCCGGCGTACGGCGTCTTCCCCGGCCCCAATCCCGAGTACGACACCGGGACCCTCCGCTTCACCTACACCTCGCCCATCACCCCGCCCAGCGTCTTCGACTACGACCTGGAGCGGCGCACCCGGGAGCTCAGGAAGGAGGAGCCGGTCCTCGGCGGCTACGACCGGACGCAGTACGAGGTGGAGCGCCTGATGGTCCCGGTGCGGGACGGTGTCCGGGTGCCGGTGTCGCTGGTGCGGCGGAAGCCGTTCGCGCGCGACGGGTCGCGGCCCCTCCTCCTCTACGGCTACGGCTCCTACGGCTACACCCTGGAGCCGACCTTCAGCTCCGCCCGGCTCTCGCTCCTCGACCGCGGCTTCACCTGGGCCATCGCCCACGTGCGCGGCGGGCAGGAGATGGGGCGCGCCTGGTACGACGACGGCAAGATGCTGAACAAGCTCAACACCTTCCACGACTTCGTGGACGTGGCGGCGCACCTGGTGCGGGAGCGGTACACCGCCACCGACCGGATGGTGGCGAACGGCGGCAGCGCCGGCGGGCTCCTGATGGGTGCGGTGGCCAACCTGCGGCCCGACCTCTTCCGCGCCATCGTGGCGGACGTCCCGTTCGTGGACGTCATCAACACGATGCTCGACGCCTCGATCCCGCTCACGGCGCAGGAATGGGAGCAGTGGGGCAACCCGGCGGAGCCCGGGGCGTACGAGTACATCCGGCGCTACTCGCCCTACGACAACGTCTCGGCGCAGGCCTACCCGTGGATGCTCGTGATGAGCGGCATCAACGACCCGCGGGTGCACTACTGGGAGCCGGCCAAGTGGGTGGCCCGGCTCCGCGCCCTCAAGACCGATGCCAACCCGCTCCTCCTCCGGATGGAGATGGAGAGCGGGCACGCGGGGAGCTCGGGCCGCTACGAGCGGCTCCGGGAGCAGGCGTTCCGATACGCATTCATCCTGGACGCGGTGGGCCTGGCCACGGAGGCGGTACCGTGAAGAACTGGTCGAAGGTCGAAGGTCGAAGGTCGAGCCGGCGGGCGTTCCTCGCGGCGCTGTCGGGCGTGCCGCTGGCACCGGCGTTCGCGGCCGACGCGATGCGCCGGCTCGAGCGCGCCTCGGCCATCGCCGGCTCGCGGCCGGCGGCGGCGCTGGCCCAGGACGAGGACTACTGGGCCGAGATCCAGCGGGCCTTCGACGCCGACCGCACGCTGGTCAACCTCAACAACGGCGGCGTGAGTCCCTGCCCCACCCACGTGCTGGAGCAGATGATCCGGGACCTCCGGTTCTCCAACGAGCTCCCGGTCGAGCACATGTGGCGGGTGCTGGAGCCGCGGCTCGAGTCGGTGCGGCGCGAGCTCGCCATCGAGTTCGGCTGTGACCCGGAGGAGATGGCCATCACCCGGAACGCCTCCGAGGCGCAGGAGACGATGATCTTCGGGCTCGACCTGAAGCCGGGGGACGAGGTCGTCGTCAGCAACCAGAACTACCCGCGGATGCTCACTGCGTGGCGCCAGCGGGTCCGGCGGGACGGGATCGTGCTCCGGGAGGTGTCCTTCCCGGTGCCGCCGCCGTCGCGCCAGGCGGTGGTGGACCGGTTCGCCGCGGCCATCACCCCGCGCACCCGGGTGGTCGAGGTCACCCACATCACCAACCTCACCGGGCAGATCCTCCCGGTCCGCGAGCTGGTGGACCTCTGCCGGCCCAGGGGCATCGCGGTGTTCGTGGACGGGGCCCACGCCTTCGCCCACTTCCCCTTCACCCGCGACGAGCTGGGCTGCGACTACTACGGCACCAGCCTGCACAAGTGGCTCTTCGCCCCCATCGGCACCGGGTTCCTCTACGTGCGGCGGGACAAGGTTCCCGGCCTCTGGCCCTTGATGGCGGCCCCGCCGGAGATGGACGCCAACATCCGGAAGTACGAGGAGATCGGCACCCATCCCGCGGCCAACCACAATGCCATCGCGGCGGCCATCGCCTTCCACCGCGGCATCGGCGGGGAGCGGAAGGTGGCGCGGCTCCGCTGGCTGCGGGACCGCTGGGCCAAGCGGCTCCAGGCCGAGAGCGACCGGGTGAAGGTGCTCACCCCGCTCGACTCCCCCGACGCGGCGGGCATCGCGCTCTTCCACGTGGACGGGATCAAGGGCACCGACCTGGGCGCGTGGCTGATGAGCCAGCACCGGATCGTGACGACGCCCATCGAGCACCCGGAGTTCGAGGGCATCCGGGTGACGCCGAGCGTCTACACGACGCCAGAGGAGGTGGATCGGTTCGCGGAGATGGTGGGGGTGGCGTTGAGGAAGGGGATTGCGGCGGAGGCGGCGGCTAAGGGCGGCGGCTAAGGGCGGCTAAGGGCGGCTAAGGGCGGCTGGGGACGGCTGGGGGCGGCCGAGCCGCCGCAGTCCAGCCGTCGCCCTCAGCCGTCGCCCTCAGCCGTCGAACTCAGC
>JAICEH010000073.1 GCA_025924275.1 Gemmatimonadales bacterium
AGCCCGTGCCGCCCGGCTCCTGGGTCTGGGCGAGTGGCGCTGCCTCTCGGCGGAGGCGGGGGCGGGCCACCTCATCGTGGTGCCGGCCGCGCCGGACGCGATGCTGCTCCTCGCCCGGGAGCGGAGCGTGCCGCTCGGGCGGCTGGCGGTGGTGGCGGCCCGCACGGCCGGCATGGCGGGGCGCTGGCTCGAGGCCCTGGCGTGACCGGCCCGCTGAGCGCCGGCCTCGAGCGGCTCACCCGCGAGCCGGGCGTGCGCGGCGCCCTCCTGGTGGACCGGGAGGACGGCCTCGTCGTGGCCGAGGCGCTGATGGAGGACCTGGACGGCGCGGCGCTGGCCGCCCTGGCCGCCAGCCTGTGGACCCGCCTGGCCCGCGCGGGCCAGGCGGCCGGGCGGGGCGACCCGGCCTACGCCCAGCTCGAAGCCGAACTGGGGACGATGCTTGCCGTGCCGGCCGGCGAGGCGATGCTGCTCGTGGCGGTGGCCGAGCCCGACGCCAACCTCGGCATGGCGCGGCTCGAGCTGGTCCGCGCCGCGGCGGAAGTGGCCTGATGCGCGCCCTCGAACCGTGGATCGAGCCGCCGCTCGCACGCTTCCTCGCCGAATCCTCGGCCCGGCTCGTGCTGCTCACGACCACCGCCGGCCAGGTGGTGGCGCAGCACGGCTTCACGCGCGCGGTGGACCTGATGGCCGCTGCCGCGCTCGGCGCCGCCGTCATCGCCTCCACGGACGAGCTCGGCCGGCTCACGGGCGGGGGCCCGTACCGCGCCGTGGCGCACCAGGGTCCCGGCGCCGGCCTCCACCTGGCCGCCATCGACCTGCCGCACGCGCGGTGGATCGGGCTCGCCTCCTTCGGGAAGGAGACCTCGCTGGGCGTGGTGCAGGTGTTCTTCGAGCGGATGGTGGGGGAACTCCGGTCCGCCTCCCCGTGGGAGGCGCCGCCCCGCGCGGTGCTCGCCGCCGACTTCGAGCGGGAGCTCGGCGGCAGCCTCCAGGCCCTCTTCGGGCGGTAGCGATGTCCCTGGTCAACTTCACGACGCGCGAGATCACCTGCAAAATCGTCTACTACGGGCCGGGCCGGTCCGGGAAGACGACCAACCTGCAGTACATCCACGGTCGCGTGCCGGAGGCCCGGCGCGGCCGGATGGTGTCGCTCGCGACCCAGTCGGACCGGACCCTCTTCTTCGACTTCCTGCCGATCGACCTGGGCGCGATCTCGGGCTTCACCACCCGGTTCCAGCTCTACACCGTCCCCGGGCAGGTCTACTACAACGCCACGCGGAAGCTGGTGCTCCAGGGGGCGGACGGGGTCGTGTTCGTGGCCGACAGCCAGGCGCGGCGGTTCGACGACAACGTGGAGAGCCTGCAGAACCTGCAGGAGAACCTCCTGGCCCAGGGCGTCGATGTCCGCGCAGTGCCCCTGGTGTACCAGTACAACAAGCAGGACCTCCCCGGGGACCTGGTCCTCGGCACCGAGGAGCTGGACGACGCCCTCAACTTCCGCGACGTGCCGAGCTTCGGCGCGGACGCGCTGCACGGCAGCGGCGTGTTCGAGACGCTCAAGGGGATCTCGGAGCTGGTGCTCCGGCGGCTGGCCGCGGGTGCCGGGGCCGGGGCGGGGAGTGCTGCAGGGTGAGCGGCCGCCTCCACCCGCAGTTCCGATTCGAGACCTTCGTGGTCGGGGCGGGAAACCGGCTGGCCGCCACGGCCGCACGCGCCGTGGCCGAGTCGCCCGGCGCCGCCTACAATCCGCTCTTCGTCTACTCGGCCCCCGGCCTCGGCAAGACCCACCTCCTGATGGCGGTGGGCCATGCCGCGCTGGCGGTCAATCCCGGCCTGGCCGTCGAGTACGTCACCCTCGACGAGTTCGTCGAGGCCTACCACGTCGCCGTGGCCGCGGGCCAGGGCGATGCGGTGCGCCGGCGGTACGCCGAGACCGGCCTGCTGCTGCTCGACGACGTGCAGTTCCTCTCCGCCCGCCGGGAGCTGCAGGCCGAGCTCCTCCGGGTGGTGGACGCGATGCAGACCGGCGGGCGCCAGATCGTCCTCGCAAGCGACCGGCCGCCGGCGGAGATGGAGGCACTGGACGAGCGGCTGGTGCGCCGATTCGCGGGCGGGTTGGTGATCGACGTCGGCGCGCCGGACTTCGAGACCCGGCTGGCCATCCTCCGCCGGAAGGCGGAGGCGCGCGGCGCCGAGCTGCCGCCGGCGGTGCTGGAGGCCATCGCCCGGCTCCCGATCGACAACGTGCGCGAGCTGGCCGGGGCGCTCAACCGCGTGATCGCCCAGCAGGCGGTGGTCGATGGGCCGCTCGACGCGGCCCAGGTCCGCGCCCTCTTCGGCGCGGAAGCCGGCCCCGACCTTCCGCCGGACGAGCCGCGGCCGGCGCCGGCGGCGGACGAGTTCGGGGACTTCCTCTCGGAGGTGAGCGCCACGCTCACGCGGCAGGTCGAGGGTTGGCGGGCGCGGGTCGCGGAGGCGATGCTGCGCTGGGAGGGGGAAGGGTACCGCGTCCGGCGCCTGGAGGCGCTGCTCGAGGGGGAGCCGGAGGATCCGGCGGAGGCCCTCCGCCGGTTCGAGGCGGACGTCGAGGTGCTCCGGGCCACCGAGGCCGAGGCGGTGGGCCTCGATCCCGCGTCGGCGGGGGACGCGACGTTCCGGGATCCGGACCGGCTCGACGAGGCGCGGGCGGCGGTGGAGCGGCTGCGCCAGGGCCTCGTGGCGCCGCCGGGCCCGAGCCCCCACTGGCGGCTCGAGGATGTGGTGGCGGCGGAGGGCAACGAGGTGGCGCTGCACGCGGCCGCGGCCGTGGTGGCGGAGCCGGGGCGGCGCTACAACCCGCTCGTGCTCGCCGGGCCGACCGGCGCGGGCAAGACGCACCTGCTCCACGGCATCGGCAACGCGCTGGCTGAGGCGCCCGGTGCGGTGGTCGCCTGCCTGAGCGCGCACGACCTCGTGACCGAGCTGGTCGACGCGCTCGAGCAGGGGCGGGTGACCGCGTGGCAGGCGCGCTACCGCCGCGCCACGGCGCTCCTGCTGGACGACGTGCACCTTCTCGCCGGGAAAGACCGGACCCAGGAGGAGCTCTTCCACCTCTTCAACCTGCTGCTGGAACAGGACCGGCAGATGGTGTTCTCGACCGCCGAGCCGCTCGCGGGGGTCGAGGGGCTCGAGCCGCGGCTGCGCACCCGGCTCGAGGGGGGGCTGGTGGCGGAACTCCAGCCGCCCGACCGCGAGCTCCGGCGGCGGGTGATCGAGCGGCTCCTCGCGGCGCGGGGCCACCCGCCCGCGCCGGAGCTCGCGGCCTACCTCGCCGGGCGGCCGGCGGACTCGGTCCGCGCGGTCCAGGGAGTGGTGCAGCGACTGCTCAACGCCGCCGAGGTCCAGCAGCGGCCGCTCGACCTGGGGCTCGCCCGGGAACTGCTCGAGGGCCCGCCGCCGCCCCCGCCGCCGCCGCCCGCGGTGCGCTCGAGCGGCGTGATCCGGCCCGGCACCGGAGGGCTCCGGAGCCCGGAGAAGATGGTGTGGGAGTGGCCCGAGCCGGCGGAGCTGGCGATCGAGGAGTACCGCTGATGGCGATCAAGGGCAGCCTGCGCGAGGCCAGCCTTCCCGACGTGGTCCAGCTGCTGGCGCTGGGCCGGAAGTCCGGCTGCCTGGCGATCGCCGACCGCCAGAGCTTCGGCTACGTCTACTTCGATGACGGGCTGATCACCTTCGCCTCGATCGTCAACCGGCGCGACCGCCTGGGGGACCTCCTGGTGCGGAACGGGCTCCTCACCGCCGAGGCCCTCGCGCAGGCCATCGCCCTTCAGGAGCGGGACCGCGGCCGGAAGCTCGGGGAGATCCTCGTCACGACGGGCATGCTCGCGCGCGAGGAGCTGGAGCGCTACGTGCGGCTCCAGATCGAGGAGGCGGTGTACTTCCTCTTCACCTGGACCCAGGGGACGTTCAACTTCGAGGTCGGCGTCCGGCCCGAGGGGGAGGACCTCCTCGTCGCGATCCCCCCGGAATCGCTGTTGATGGAGGCCGCGCGGCGGGTCGACGAATGGAGCCTGATCGAGAAGAAGATCCCCAGCTTCGACCTCATCTTCGCCGTCGACCAGGCGCACCTCGACGGCACCGCCGTCGCCCTCTCCGAGGAACAGTCCCGCATCCTGCCGCTGCTCGACGGGCAGCGCGACTTCCGCCAGGTGGTGGAGGAGTCGGGGCTGGTGGAGTTCGAGGCGGGGAAGGCGCTCTTCGGCCTCCTCACCGCCGGGTTCGCCCGCCGCGTCGGGACCTCGGCCGCCGCCGCGACGCCGCGCCTGGCCGAGGCCCGCATCGAGGAGCACCGGAACCTGGGCATCGCCTTCTACAAGGCCGGGATGCTCGACGAGGCGGAGCGCGAATTCCGCCGGGTGGCCGAACTCCGGCCTTCGGAGGGCGGGGCGCCGTTCTACCTCGGGCTCGTCGCGCTCCGGCAGGCCCGGTTCGAGAATGCGGTCGAAGCGCTCCGGCTGTCGGCGGAGCGCGGCGGTCCGCGGGTGGCGGTGCTGCACAACCTCGCGCTCGCCCTGCTCCGCCTGGGCCGGGTGGACGAGGCGGAAGCGGCCTGGGGGGAGGCGCTGGGTCGGGCGAAGGAGGACCCGGCGGTGCATCTGGGGGCGGCCTGGACCGCGATCGCCCGGGGCGCGTGGGACGTGGCTGGCGCCCGGCTGGAGCGGGCCGGCGCGCTCTGGGGCGACCGTCGGCCTGCGGCCTGGCACCAGGCCGCCGCGCTGGCCGCCGCCGGCGCCGATGATCCGTCGCGAGCCCTCGGCCTGGTGCGGGACGGCCTCGCCAGGCATCCCGGTCACCCGGTGCTGCTCACCTCCCTCGCGGTGCTGCTGGAGCTCTCGGGGGAGATGGCCGAGGCGGAAGCCGCGGCGCGTGCGGCGTTCGCCGAGGCGCCCGGCCTGCCCCAGGCGTCCAAGAACCTGGGCGACCTGCTCTACCGCGCCGGCCGCTACGACGACGCGCTCGAGGCGTACCAGCGCGCGGCCCGCCTCGCCCCGGACCTGGGCGACGACCTCTACTTCCGCCTGGGCAACATCGCCTACAAGCGCCGCGAGACCGAGCAGGCCCGGAGGTGGTGGGAGCGGGCGGCGGCGCTCAACCCGCAGCACGAGCTGGTGCGCGCCAACCTCGACCTGCTCCGGGTGCCGGCGTGAGCACGGCGGGGGAGGGGGACGAGGTGGCGTTCCGGCGGCTCACCCGCCGGATCACCGAGCGCGCGGGCGTGCCGCTCGACGCCTACAAGGACCGCTGCCTCCGGCGGCGGATCGCGGTGCGGATGCGCGCCTGCGGGGTCCACACCTTCGACGCCTACCGGCAGGTGCTCGACCGGGAAGCGGGCGAGGTGGACCGGCTGCTGGACGCACTCACGATCAACGTCACGCGTTTCTACCGGAACCCGGAGACCTGGGCGCGGCTGGCGGCGGAGTACCTGCCCCCCCTGCTGGCCGCCCGGAAGGGGGCGCTCCATGCGTGGAGCGCCGGTTGCGCCTCGGGCGAGGAGCCCTTCACCCTGGCCATGCTGCTGGTGGACCTGGCCCCCCGCGGGGCCGACCTGGCGCGCTGCGTGATCGACGCGTCGGACCTCGATCGCGGCTCGCTCGAGCGGGCGCGCGCCGCCTCGTACCCCCCGCAGGCCTTCCTCGAGGCACCGCCGGCGCTGGTCGAGCGGCACACCCGGGCCGAGGGCGGCCAGCGGGTCGTGATCGAACGCGTGCGGCGGCTGGTGCGCTTCCACCGGCACGACCTGATCGAGGATCCGGCCCCCGCGCCGCCGTACGACCTCGTCCTCTGCCGCAACGTGGTGATCTACTTCGACCGGGCCACCCAGGAACGGCTCTTCCTCCGCTTCGCCGAATCCCTGGTGCCCGGTGGCCTCCTGGTGCTCGGCAAGGTGGAGACCCTGCTGGGAACCGCGCGCGACCGCCTGGAGCTGCTCGATCCCCGCGAGCGGATCTACCGGAGGGCGGCGTGACGGGACGCGAGATCGTGGTGCGCGTGGCGGAGCTGGCGGTCGGGACGGGGAGCGACGTCCTGGTGACGATCGGCCTGGGGAGCTGCGTGGCCATCGTCCTCCACGATCCGGGGGCCCGCGTGGGGGGCCTCGCCCACGTCCTCCTGCCCTCGCCTTCCCTCTCCCGCCGGGACGACGCCGGCCCGGGCCGCTTTCCCCAGACGGCGGTCCCGGCCCTCATCGAGGCGATGGCGGCGCGCGGCGCGGTGCCGCGCCGGCTCAGCGCCCGGCTCGTCGGCGGCGCCGCGATGTTCACCAACCTCTCCCCCGTGGGCACGATCCAGATGGGGGAGCGGAACGCCGTCGCCAGCCGCCAGGCCCTGCTGGCGCACGGGATCGCGGTGATCGGGGAGGACCTGGGGGGTGACTACGGGCGGACCGTCCGCCTCGACGTGGCCACCGGCGCCCTCGACGTGACCTCGCTCAAGCATGCCGCCCGCCGGCTCTGATCGCCCCCGGGTCGTCGTCGCCGACGACAGCGCCTTCTTCCGCCGCCTGGTGGGGGAGGCGGTCGAGGCGGGGGGCGAGTTCCGCCTCGCGGGCACCGCGCGCAACGGCCTCGACCTCCTCCGGAAGGTGCACGAGCTCGAGCCCGACCTGGTGACCGTGGACCTCGAGATGCCGGAACTCGACGGCCTCGGTGCCATCGGGTACATCATGTCCGAGGCGCCCCGGCCGGTGGTCGTGGTGAGCGCCTACGCCGGCCCGGGCACCGCCGGGGCCATCCGGGCGCTCGAGCTCGGCGCGGTGGAGCTGGTGGCCAAGACCGACGAGCGCTCTCCTGACGCGCTGGCGGCCTTCGGCGACCGGGTGCGTGAGGCCCTCCGGGCGGCGCGCGCCGCCGACATCACGCGGCTGCCGGTGCTCGCCCGTCCCGCCGGGCCCGCCCGCGCCGCGGCGTCCCCGCTCTACGCCCTCCCCGGCCGAGCCACCAGCTGCGTCGCGATCGCCGCGAGCACCGGTGGCCCGCGCGCCCTCGCCGAGCTGGTGCCGCGGCTTCGACCGGGGCGGGGCGCCGCGGTGGTGATCGTGCAGCACATGCCCCCCCGCTTCACCCGGAGCCTCGCGGAGCGGCTCGCGGCCCACGCGGCCCTCGGCGTCGTGGAGGGGGAGCACGGGGCGCCGCTGCTGGCGGACACGGTCTACGTGGCGGCCGGCGGCTGGCACGTGCGGGTCCAGCCCGGGGAGGGAGGAGCGGCGCTCGCCCTCGACCAGGGGCCGCCGGTCTGGGGCGTCCGGCCTGCGGCCGATCCGCTCTTCCGGTCGGTCGCGCAGGCCTTCGGGGCGCGCGCCGTGGCCGTGGTGCTCACCGGCATCGGCCGCGACGGGGCCGAGGGCGTTCGGGCCATCCGTGCCGCGGGCGGCTGGGGCATCGCCCAGGACCGGGAGACCGCGACCATCTACGGCATGCCGAATGCCGCCCGCCTCGCCGGGGCGGACGAGGTGCTACCGCTCGGCCGGATCGCCGCGGCCGTGGATGAGCGGCTCCGGGCCGCGACCGCCGCACCATGACCCGCCGCGGCTATCTTCTCGTGACGGCGGGTGGGCGCGCGGTCGGTCTCGCCGTCGAGGGGGTGGTGGAGGTGTTCTCCCCCGCGGCAGTCTACCCGGTGCCCGCCGAGTCGCCGGCGATGCGTGGCGTGGTGCCGGTGCGCGGACGGCTCGTCCCGCTGGTGCACCTCGGCGCCCTCCTCGGGGGGCCGTGCGCTCCCGAGCCCTCGGGCCTCGCGGTGCTGGTGAACGCACCCCGGCCGATCGCGCTGGAGGTGGAGGCGGCCGAGGCGGTGATCCACGAGTCCCTGCTCCCGCCGCCCGACGGCGAGCAGCTCCCCTGGGCCGTGGGCCTTGCGGCGGGCGCCGCCGGCCCCGTCCCCGTCCTCGACCTCGCGGCCGTCGTCGCACGGCTGGCCGCGGCGGAGTCGGCCTGATGCACGCTGGCGGCGACGAAGTCCAGCTGGTGGTCTTCCGCGTGGGATCCCAGGAGTTCGCGATCGAGATCTCCCAGGTGGAGCGCATCCTCCGGTGGCGCCGACCCGCGCCCCTGCCGGGCACGCCGGGATTCCTCGACGGGCTGGTCCCGCACGAGGGCGGGGTGGTGCCGGTCGTCGACCTGCGGAAGCGGCTGTCGGTGGAAGCACCCGTCGGGGAGGAGACGCGCCTCATCGTCCTCGCCCTGGAGGGCCAGCGGGTGGCGGGTGCGGTCGACGCCGTGGTGGAGGTGCTCCGGGTGGAGGCGTCCGAGATCGCGCCCCCGCCGCCGCTGGTCCGCGGCCTCGCGGCCAAGTACCTCACCGGGGTCGTGGCCCGGGACGATCGGACCATCGTGGTGCTCAACGCAACGCGGATCTTCACGGGCAAGGAGCGGCTCGCGCTCGAGCGGGCCGTCGAGGGGGCCGCAGAGGCGTGAGCCGGACCTGGCTGGACGAGCTGCGGGGCAGGCACGCCGCCATCGCGGCGCGGCTCGAGGCCTCGGTGCCCGGCCCGGACCGGGAGGCCGTGAAGCGGGAGATCGTCGCCTTCTTCAAGGAGGTGGACGCCGCCCTGGGCGACCTGGGGCAGGTGAAGGAGGGCATCCGCGCCCTGGTGGACCGGTACAAGCAGCTGCAGTCCGACGCCGGCTCCGCCGAGGGCCTGCAGCCGGGCAGCCTCCGGTCCCCGGTCCGCGCCGACCACCTGGGTGCCTCGACCTACGTCGAGAAGGGTTGGAGCCTCATCGCGCTCGGCGACCACGCCGGTGCGGTGCAGACGCTCCGACGCGCGCTCGAGCTCTCGCCCGACGCCGCGGAGGCCCAGTCGCTGCTCGGCTGGGCCCTGATGCTGCAGGGCGAGCACGACGAGGCCCTCGCGACCTTCTCCCGGGTCCTGATGCGCGAGCCCGCCAACGCCCTCGCCCGGGTGAATCTCGGCTACCTCTGCCTGCGCAAGGGCATCTTCGGCGAGGCGATCGAGCACCTGTCCCGGGCCATCCGACTCGACAACGACCGGAAGGCGACCCTCTACGCCCACTACTACCTCGGCCTCGTGTACCTGGAGCGCGAGATGTACGAGGACGCCCAGGCCTTCTTCCGGAAGGCGCTGACCCTCGGCCCGAACCTGGTCGAGGCCCACGCCCAGCTCGGGCGGGCCCAGTGGTTCGCCGGCGACCGTGCCGCGGCG
>JAICEH010000074.1 GCA_025924275.1 Gemmatimonadales bacterium
CGCCCGGGCGGCGGGTATACTTCCCCGGTCCGGGCCGCCGCGTGCGGCCCCGCATCCCACCTCGATCCGAGGGAATACCGATGCCCACCAGCACCGCCACCGCCGCCTGGGAAGGCGGCCTTCGCACCGGCCGGGGGCAGTTCGCCGCCGGGTCCGGGGCCTTCTCCGGCGGCTACACCTTCCAGACCCGCTTCGAGGGCGCGGCGGGCACCAGCCCCGAGGAGCTCATCGCCGCCGCCCACGCCAGCTGCTACTCGATGGCGCTCTCGGCCGGGCTCGAGAAGGCGGGCACGCCCTCGACGAAGATCGATACCACTGCCCACGTCACGATGGACGGCGGAGCCATCGCGAAGATCCGCCTCGTGACCCGCGGCACGGTGCCGGGGCTCGATGCCGCCGGGTTCGCAGCCGCGGCCGAGGAAGCCAGGAAGAACTGCCCCGTGTCCCGCGCGCTGGCGGCCGTGCCCACCATCGAGCTGGACGCCGCGCTCGCGTAGCGAGTGGACAACCTCTGCCACACCCTCGCCGGGGTCGCCCTGGCCCGGACCGGGCTGGGCCGGCGGACGGCGCTCGGCACCGCGGCCCTCGTGATCGGGGCCAACCTGCCGGACCTGGACGCGCTCACCGTCTTCCTCGGGGGGACCACCCATCTCGCCTTCCGCCGGGGCTGGACCCACGGCGTGCTGGCGGTGGGGCTGTGGCCGTTCGTCCTCACGGCACTCCTGCTGGCCTGGGCCCGCTGGCGTCGGCTCCACCGGGCCGACCGGCCCCCGGTCGAGCCGGGCGCGCTGCTCCTCGCCTCGGCGGTAGGAGTGCTGAGCCACCCCCTGCTCGACCTGCTCAATACCTACGGCGTCCGCATCCTGATGCCGTTCTCGGGACAGTGGTACTACGGCGATGCGCTCTTCATCGTGGACGTCTGGGCCTGGCTGCTGCTCGGCGCCGGCATCTTCGCGAGCGGGTACCGGCTCCGCCGCGCGCGGCCCCATCCCGGGCGGCCGGCGGTCGCCGCGCTCTCCCTCCTGGTGCTGTACGCCGCCCTGATGCGGCTGGGGACGCGGGTGGCCGAGCACGTCGCCGGGGAGACCCTGATCGAGCGGTACGGGGAGGTGCCGGTGAGCCTGCTCGCGTCGCCGGTGCCGCTCGATCCGACCCGCCGGCTCATCGTGGCCCAGGTGCCGGAAGGCTACCGCACCGGCGAGGTGCGGCTGGGGCGGCGGCCGGCGTGGCGGGCGACCCGGGACGATCCCGTGCCACTGGGGCCCTGGGGCTCGGGCGTGGTGCACCGGGCCATGGACACCCGGGAGGGCCGGCAATTCCTCGAGTGGGCGCGATTCCCCTACGTGGAGACGGAGCGGGTGTCAGGCGCCACGCTGGTGCACTTCATCGACGCCCGCTATGCCGACCGGCCCGGGGCCAGTTTCGGCGCGCTCACGGTGAGCGTGCCGAGCCAGCCGCCGGTGTTCACCGCGCGGCCCCGGAGCGGAGCAGCGGTTCGAGGTGGAGCCAGAGGCCATCGGCCACCCGGCGGTGACCCGCCGGGTTCGGGTGGATCCCGTCGGCCTGGTTGAGGGAGTCCACGGCCGCGACCCCCTCGAGGAGGAAGGGGACGAGCGGCACCGCGCGCGCCGCGGCCACCTCGCGGTAGACCGCCCGGAAGCGGGCCACGTAACGCGGCCCCCAGTTCCGCGGCGCCTCCATCCCCGCGAGCAGCACCCGCGGCGGCGGCGTGGCGGCGGCGGCGAGGTCCAGGATGGCCTCGAGGTGCGCCCGGAGCGAGTCCGGGTCCTGCCCGCGGAGCCCGTCGTTGGCGCCGGTCTCGAGGATGAGCACGGCGGGGGAGCGCTGGAGCAGCCATCCGGCGCGGCGGAGCGCCCCGGCGGAGGTCTCGCCGCTCACGCCGGCGTTCACCACCTCGTAGGGCAGGCCGAGCGAATCGAGCCGCGCCTGGAGCAGGGCGGGCCAGGCCTCCTCCGGCTCGACACCGAGGCCGGCGGTGAGGCTGGTGCCGATCGCGAGGATGACCGGACGGTCGGCGGCGGAGGGACCGCCGGCGCCGGCGCGCGCGGCCGGCGCACCGCCCGCGCCGGCACACGCGAGGGCCAGCACCGCGAGCAGGCCGGGGAGGAGTCGAGGTTGTCTCATTCCACGCTGGGAGCGAGCCCGAAGCGATGATCGAGGCGAACGGCGTCACCCGCACCTACCTCTCCGGTGGGCGGCCACTCATCGTGCTGGAAGATATCACGCTCGCCATCCGGCCCGGCGAGTTCGTGGCGATCGTGGGGCCATCCGGGAGCGGCAAGACCACGCTGCTCGGCCTGCTCGCCGGCCTGGACCTCCCCACCGCCGGCACGATCCGGGTGGACGGCGAGGACCTGCGGTCGCTCGACGAGGACGGCCGTGCCCGGCTCCGCCGGGAGCGGATCGGGTTCGTCTTCCAGTCGTTCCAGCTCATCCCCACGCTCACGGCCCTGGAGAACGTCGAGGTGCCGCTGGAGCTCCGGGGCGAGTCCCCCGACGGACGGGCGCGGGAGCTGCTGGCCCGCGTGGGGCTCGGCGCTCGGCTCGACCACTACCCGGCCCAGCTCTCCGGCGGGGAGCAGCAGCGGGTGGCGCTGGCCCGCGCCTTCTCCACCCGGCCTCGCTACCTGTTCGCCGACGAACCCACCGGGAGCCTCGACACCGCGACCGGCCGCGAGATCGAGCGGCTGCTCGAGGAACTCAACGGCGAGGCGGGCACGACCCTGGTGCTGGTCACCCACGAGGCCGCGCTGGCCGCGCGGGCCCCCCGCACCATCCGGCTGAGCGGGGGCCGTCTGGTGGAGGACACCGGCGCGTGAGCCGGTTCCGCTTCCTCTTCGCCATGGCGTGGCGCGAGGGCCGCGCGGCCCGCACCCGGCTGCTGGTGCTCGCGGCCGGCATCGCGGCTGGCGTCGCAGCACTGGTGGCGGTGAACGCGCTGGCGAAGAACGTCCGGGACTCGGTCGCCGCCCAGTCCCAGGCGCTGCTCGGCGCCGACCTCCGCTTCGCCAGCGTCCGGCCCTTCCCCGACAGCGCCGCGCGGGTGGTGGACTCGATCCTCGCCCTCCCCGGTGCGGCGGGCGCCCGGGTCGTCACCTTCGGGGCGATGGCCCTCGCCCCCCGGACCGGCGGCGTCCGGCCGGTCACCGTGACCGCGGTCGAGGGCGGGTTCCCGCTCTACGGGACGCCCGCCACCGTGCCCGCGGGACTCTGGCCCGGCGTGGCCCTCGGCCGCCGGGGGGCGCTGGTGGATTCCGCGCTGCTGGGCGGGCTCGAGCTCTCCGTGGGGGACACGCTGGCGATCGGCGGGCTCCGGGTGGCCATCATCGGTGCGGTGGTCCGGTACCCCGGCGACGTGAGCCTGGCGAGCGGGTTCAGTCCCCGGGTCGTGATTCCCGCCGCCCTGCTCGCGGAGGTCGACCTCCTCGGCTTCGGGTCCCGGGCGGAATACGAGACCTTCGTCCGGCTGGCCGACCCCACGGAGGCGGCCCCCGCGGCCGAGCGGCTCCGCCCGGCCCTCAGGGAGCTCCGCGTACGGGTGCGCTCGGCGGCCGAGCAGGAGGAGGACACCGCCGACGCCTTCGAGCGCCTCGGCCGGTTCCTCGGGCTGGTGGCCCTGGTGGCGCTGCTGCTCGGGGGCCTCGGCACCGCGAGCGCGGTCCGCGTGCTCATCGCGCAGAAGCTCGACACGGTGGCGACGCTCCGCTGCCTCGGCGCGGGCACCGGGCTGGTCTTCGCGATCTACCTGCTGCAGGCCGGACTCCTCGGCGCGCTGGGCGGGCTCGCCGGCGGGCTGATCGGGATCGGGCTGCAGCTCGCCGTGCCCCGGCTGGTCGCGGCCTTCGTGCCGGTGGACCTGATCGTGACCCCGGGCTGGGCGGCGCTCGCGGCCGGCGTCGTCGCGGGAGTCTGGGTGGCCGTGGCCTTCGCGCTCCTCCCGCTCCTCGCGGTGCGCCGCGTCTCCCCGCTCGCGGCCCTCCGGCGGGACGTCGAGCCCGACCGGGCGCGGCGACGGGACCCGCACCGCGCGGTGGCGTTCGTCGGGCTGGCACTCAGTGTCGCCGGGGTGGCGTGGTGGCAGGCGGGCGAATGGAGGATCGGGCTGGGATATGCCGGCGCGGTCGGCGCGGCGCTGCTCGGACTCTGGCTCGTCGCCGCCGGGCTCGTGCGGCTGGTGCGGCGGCGCCCGCTGGCGCTCCCGTACCCGTGGCGGCAGGGGCTCGCCAACCTGCAGCGCCCGGGCAACCAGACCGTGGCGGTGGTGATGGCCCTCGGCTTCGGCGCCTTCCTGCTCGCCACGCTGATCCTGGTGCAGCACAACCTGCTGCGCCGCTTCACCGTGGGCGAGGGCGCCCGGGCCAACGTCGTCCTGTTCGACATCCAGCCCGACCAACTCGATGACATCCGGCGGATCCTCCGCGAGACGGCCACGCCGGAGGTGGGCGCCCCGGTGCCGATCGTGCCGATGCGGCTCCGGGCCATCAAGGGCGTGGCGGTGCGCGACCTCCCCGACACGCTCCAGACCGGCGAGGAGCGGGGCGGGTGGGCGCTCCGCCGGGAGTATCGCTCCACCTGGCGCGACACGCTGGTCGCCACCGAGCAGCTGCTCGCCGGACGCTGGCCGCCGCGCCCGAGGGAGCGGCCCGACGGGGCGCCGGTCCGGGTGGCGGTGGAGCAGGAGATCGCGCAGGAGCTCGACGTGGACGTGGGCGGACGGATCACCTGGGACGTGCAGGGCGTCCTGGTCGAGACCGAGGTGGCCGCGATCCGCGAGGTGGACTGGGGACGGTTCGAGCCGAACTTCTTCGTGGTCTTCGAGGGCGGGGCGCTGGAGCGGGCGCCGCACACCTGGGTGGCGCTGGCCGACGTGGCGAGCCCGGCCGATCGCGGCCGGCTGCAGCGCCGGCTGGTCGAGCGGCACCCGAACGTGGCGGTGATCGACGTGACCCAGGTGGTGGAGCGGATCCAGGCGATCCTCGACCGGGTGGTGTTCGCGGTGCGGTTCCTGGCCTTCTTCAGCCTCGCCACCGGCATCGTGGTGCTGGCAGGGGCCGTGGCGGCGAGCCGGATGGCGCGCATCCGGGAGACGGCCCTCCTCCGGACGCTCGGGGCCACGCGGGCGCAGCTCCTCCGGGTGGCCACCGCGGAGTACCTGGCCCTCGGCGGGCTCGCGGCGCTCGCGGGCGGCGGGCTCGCGCTGGTGGCGGGCTGGCTGCTGGCGGACCGGGTGTTCCGGACACCATACGGCGTGCCCCCCGCGCCGCTCCTCGCCCTCGCGGCAGGCGTCGTGGGGCTCACCGTCCTGGGCGGCGTGCTGCAGGCGGCGGCCATCGCGCGGCGGCGGCCGCGGGAGGTGCTGGCCGGGGAGTGACGGGCCGGACCCGGGCGCGATACCTTTCGGGCCGATCCCAACCAGGACATCGCAATGCTCCCCATCGACCTCACCGGCAAGCGCGCCTTCGTGGCGGGCGTCGCCGACGACGGCGGCTTCGGCTTCGCCATCGCCAAGGCCCTGGCCGAAGCGGGCGCCTCGGTGTCGGTCGGCACCTGGCCGCCCGCGCTCCGCATCTTCCAGCAGCTCCTCGAGCGGGGGAAGATGGACGCGTCGCTCGCGCTCCGGCGCGGCGGCCGACTCGAGTTCGGGCGGGTCATCCCGCTCGACGCCGAGTACGACGCCCTGGAGGATGCCCCGGCGGAGGTGCGCGAGTCGAAGCGGTACAAGGACACCGGCGACTTCTCGATCACCGGCGCCGCCGCGGCCCTCCGCGAGCACCTGGGCGGCGCCCCGCTCGACGTGCTGATCCACTCGCTGGCCAACGGCCCCGAGGTGAAGAAGCCGCTGATCGAGACCTCGCGCCGGGGCTACCTCGCCGCCGTGAGCGCCAGCGCCTACAGCCTGGTGTCGATGGTCCGCACCTTCGGCCCGATGATGGCGCCCGGGGGCTCGGTCTGCTCGCTCACCTACATGGCGGGCGAGCGCATCGTGCCCGGCTACGGGGGCGGAATGAGCAGTGCCAAGGCCGCGCTCGAGGCCGACACGCGGACCCTGGCCTACGAGGCGGGCCGGAAGCACGGCATCCGGGTGAACACCATCTCGGCCGGGCCCTACGCCAGCCGTGCGGCGAGTGCCATCGGCTTCATCGGGCAGATGATCGCCTACTGCGAGGCGAACAGCCCCCTGCCCCGCCGGCTCGAGGCGGAGGACGTGGGCCACACCGCGGCATTCCTCGCCAGCCCCCTCGGGGCCGGGATCACCGGCACCACGGTGTACGTGGACAACGGGTACCACGCGATGGGGATGGCGGTGAGCGCGGAGGGGATCGGCGGCCTAGGCGAGGCCCCGGCGGCGGGCTGACGGTGGACCGGCTCTTCCCGGTCCTGGGCGCCTGCTCCGGTGCCCTGGCGGTGGCGGCCGGCGCCTTCGGCGCGCACGCCCTCCGCGCCCGGCTCGACCCCCGGGCGCTCGAGGTGTTCGAGACCGCGGCGCGCTACCAGATGTACCACGCCCTGGCCCTCTTCGCCGCGACGTGGGCGATGGGATGCCACGCCCGCTGGGGGGCGGCCGCCGGGTGGCTCTTCACCGCCGGGACCCTGCTCTTCTCCGGCAGCCTCTACGCCCTCGCCCTCACCGGCCATCGCTGGCTCGGCGCCGTGACGCCGCTGGGCGGGGTGGCCTTCCTCCTCGGCTGGCTCTGCCTGGCCGTCGCCGTCCTCCAACGCCCCTGACCCCGGAACGGCGACGGGGCCCGCGCGCGCGGGCCCCGTCGGACGGCCGGCCGGGCCGCGGCGCTACCCGCCCAGGGGCGCGCTCACGTGCGCGTTGTAGGCGAAGAGCGCGATCAGGGCCACGATCACCACCACGGCGATGATGAGCGGGAAGACGAAGACCGTGCTGAAGAGCTTCGCGTCCATCTTGAGGTGCATGTAGAACATCGCCACCAGCGCGAACTTGAGCGCCGAGAGCAGCAGCAGCACCTCCACGAAGATGGGCGCGAGCATCGCGGCGAGCCCGGCCGGCTCGCCCCGGTGGACCACCTCGTAGCCCCCCACCTCCAGCGCGGTCAGGACGAAGAGGACCAGGGCGATCTTGATGTAGGTCCCCGCACCCGGGTGCGCGTGCTCCTGCGGGGCGGCGGTATCGTTGGCCATCGCGTCGGCCTCAGCGCATCAGGTAGACGACGGGGAAGATCACGATCCAGACCACGTCCACGAAGTGCCAGTAGAGCGCCGCCATCTCCAGGTTGAGCGCCTTGGCCGGCGGCACCTTCCCGCGGATCGCCAGCACCAGCATCGTGACCAGCCAGATCACCCCCACGGTCACGTGGGTCCCGTGGAAGCCGGTCAGGGTGTAGAAGGGCGCGCTGAAGAGGTTGGTGGTGAAGCCCAGGCCCTTGTGCACGAAGTGGGTGAACTCGTAGACCTGCATCCCCACGAAGAACATCCCGCAGGCGATCGTGGCGGCGAGCCAGCCCACCAGCTGCCGCCGGTTGCCCTTCTGGGCGCCATTGAGCGCCAGCACCACGAAGAAGGAGCTGAACAGCAGCAGGGCGGTCCCCAGCGTCACCAGCGGGATCTCGAAGATCGGCTCGAAGTGGGTCCCGTCCGGCGCGGTCCACGCGTCGTGCGGGTAGGGGCCGGGGCCCGACTTGATCCGCGCGTGATACACCAGGTAGGTGGCGATCAGCGAGGCGAAGAAGAGGCACTCGGACCCGATGAAGGTCCAGATGGCCAGCTTCCGGGTGTCGAGCCCCGTCGCGGTGGGCGGGTGCTCGAGGGCGTGGGCGGCGTCGTGCGACACGGGCGTGGTCCGGGAGTGAGGGTCAGCCCGCCGGCTCGAAGGCCCAGCGGTACATCGCGTACATCGTGAGCAGCCCCCCGCCGATGGTCACGGCCAGCTGGGTCGGCGTGCCGAGGGTGAACATGAGCCCGATGAAGAACACCAGCACGCCCACGGCGCAGACGAAGGGCCAGTAGGAGGGGTTCGGCAGGTGGATGCCGGCCCCGTCCACCCGCACGGGCTCGGGCAGGACCCCGCCCCGCTCGCGCTTCATCTCCCAGACCGCGTCCCGCGACTCGACCACCGGCACCTCGGCGAAGTTGAACTCCTGGGGCGGCGAGGGGATGGCCCACTCGAGGGTGGCCCCGTTCCACGGGTCGGCCGGCGCGGGCGCCCCGCGCCCGCGGAAGACGTTCCGCCAGAGGTTCCAGCCGAACACCAGGAAGGAGGCGCCGAGCAGGAACGACCCGGCGGTCTCCAGCTGGTTCAGGAACTCGAACCCGAGGCCGGCGGGGTAGGTGTACACCCGGCGCGGCATCCCGTGCAGGCCCACCAGGTGCATCGGGAAGAAGGTCAGGTTGAAGCCGGCGAACATCATCCAGAAGTGGACCTTGCCGAGGCTCTCGGCCAGCATCCGGCCGGACATCTTGGGGATCCAGTAGTAGGCCCCGGCCGTGAGGCCGAAGATGGCCCCGCCGAAGAGGACGTAGTGGAAGTGGGCCACCACGAAGTAGGAATCGGTCTGCTGCAGGTCGGCCGGCGGCGAGGCGTGCATCACGCCGGAGAGGCCGCCCATGATGAACATCGCGATGAAGCCGAGCGCGAAGTAGAGCGGGGTGCGGAACTGCAGCGACCCGCCCCACAGCGTGCCGATCCAGTTGAAGATCTTCACCCCGGTGGGGATGGCGATCAGCATCGTGGTGAGGCCGAACACGGTGTCCGCGATCGGGCCCATCCCGGTCGAGAACATGTGGTGGCTCCAGACCCCGAACCCGAGGAAGGCGATGAACGCCCCGGAGAAGACCATCGCGGCGTAGCCGAAGAGCGGCTTCCGCGAGAACACCGGCAGGACCTCCGAGACGATCCCGAACGCCGGGAGGATCAGGATGTAGACCTCGGGGTGCCCGAAGATCCAGAACAGGTGCTGCCAGAGCATCGGGTCCCCGCCGGCGGCGGGGACGAAGAAGGCCGCCCCGGCGAACCGGTCCATCATCAGGAGGATCAGCGCCACCGTGATGACGGGGAAGGCCAGCAGGATGAGCACCTGGGTGATGAAGCTCATCCAGACGAACATCGGCATCCGCATCAGC
>JAICEH010000075.1 GCA_025924275.1 Gemmatimonadales bacterium
GCCATCACCAGCGCCCTGCCCGGTGAGGGGAAGTCGTTCACCGCCATGCACCTCGCCGAGAGCCTTGCCCGGCAGGGCCTGCGAGGGGCCCTGGTGGATGCGGACCTCCGGCGCGGGAGGCTGCACGAGGCGTTCAGCCTCCCCGCCTCCCCCGGACTGTCGGAGTCCCTCGCGGGACTGGCCGATCCCGAGACGGCGCTCCGCCCTGCGGGAGACGCGGGCGGCACCCCCATCGTCGTGCTGCCGCGGGGCCAGATCCCGCCGAACCCGGCCGAACTGCACGCCGACGGCCGGCTTCGCCGGATCGCCGAGCGGTTCGCACCGGCAGTGGACCTGGTCCTGGTGGACTGCCCGCCCCTCCTGCCGGTGACCGACGCCGCCCTCATCGGCTCGCAGGTGGACGGGGTCCTGCTGGTGATCCGCGCGGGCGTCACCGACACGGGCGCGGTCCGCGAGGCGCTGCTGCGGCTCCGGGCCGTCCGGGCGCCGCTGCTGGGGGTGGTGCTGAACGAGACCGACCTGGCCGACGCCAGTTACTATGGCGGCTACAAGGAATATGTGGCGCTGCCCGGGCGCCGCTGAGATCCATGGCGGTCCCGCCGGAAGGCATCATCGACCGGCCCGGGCACCACGGCTGGAGCCTCGCAGGGGCCGCCGGTGCCCTGGTGCTCCAGTGGCTCCTGCTCCTCCTCGTGGCCCGCCTGACCGGGCCGGTCGGCGCCGGCCGGTTTGCGCTCGCGCTCGCGGTGACCGGCCCGGTCATCCTCCTGGCGGGCCTGGGCCTGCGCCACGCGCAGATGGCGGATCCTGCCGTGGACCGGCGGCTTCCCACCTACCTCACCCTCCGGGCCGTCGCACTGGTGGCCGCCGTCGGCGCCATCGTGCTCGTCGCCGCGCTCGGCCCCTTCGACCCGGCGACATCGGGAGCGATCCTGCTGGTCGGCCTGGCCAAGGCTGCGGAGTCGGCAGGCGAAGTCACCCACGGCTTCCTCCAGCGCCGCGGCCGGTTCGACCTCGTCGCCCTGTCGCTCCTTGGCCGCGGCGTGCTGGGCCTGGTGGGAATGGCCATCGGCATGGCGTGGGAGGGTCTGGCGGGTGGACTCCTCGGCCTCTGCCTCGCCTGGGTGGCCAGCACCCTGGTGATCGACCGCGGCAACTTCCGCCTCGAGGCGGCCGGCCTTGCGCTCCCCGGGCCCGCCGCGCGACGGGAGCTGCGGGACCTGCTCGAGGCCACCGTCCCGCTGGGCGTCGTGGCCCTGCTCTGGGCCACCGCGCTCAACCTCCCCAGGTACTTCCTCGAGGGCTGGCACGGGCCCGCGGCCCTGGGTCGATTTGCGGTGGCCGCATCCCTGATCGTGCCCGCCGGCGCGGTCGCGAACGCGGTCGGGCAGAGCGGAGGCCGGGTGCTGGCCCTGCGCCTCGCGGCGGGCGATCGAGGCGCATCGCGAGCGCGCTGGTGGTGGTCGGGCGGGGTGGGGATCGCGATCGGTGCCGTGGTGCTTGGCGCCGGGTGGGTGCTGGGGCCCTGGGTGCTGCGCCAGGCATTCGGGGCCCCGTTCGCGCTCACGGGCGGTGAACTGGCGCCGTTCCTCCTTGCCGGCGCCGCAGGCGCAGCGGCCACCCTGTTCGACTACCTGATCCTGGCCGCCGGGCGATTCCGCCTGCAGCTCGGGCTCGGGGTCCTGGTCTGGCTCACGACGGCTGCGGTCTCCGCCGCCTGGGTTCCCCATCGAGGGGTGGAAGGCGCCGCCCAGGCGCTGGCGCTCGCCGCCCTCGTGCACCTGCTCCTGGCTGGCGGAGCGGCGTGGCGCATCGGGTCGGGGGGGACGTCGTGATCGGCGGGCTCTGGCTCGCCTTCGTGGCCCTCCTGCCGGTGCAGTTCGCCACCGGGCTGGGAGTGCGGTTCGCCCCGTCGGACCTCCTGTCCATCGCCCTCGCGCTGCTCCTGGTCGCTGCCGGGGGCTGGCGCCTGCCGCGACGGATGGTCTCCGTCTGGATCCTCGCCATCCTGCTGCTCTTCGCCGCCGGCACGGTCCGGGCAGCGGTGGTCGAGGGCGCGCCCAGCCGGTACGTGGTCCTGCAGAAGGACGTCGGACTGCTGCTCCTGCTGCTGCAGTACGGCCTCGTGGGCGCGATCGTGCGGGACCGCGGGCGCGCGGAGGCGACCCTCCGCGCCTTCGTGGGGAGCGTCGCGCTCCTCAACGGATTGGCGCTGGCCGAGTTTGGAGCCTCGCGGGCCGGCTGGCTGGACCTGGCGTGGATGAACTACGGACGCGAGCGGCTGTCGGGCCTCCTGGTCGATCCCAACGCCTACGGCGGGCTGCTCGCGACGGCACTGCCGTTCCTCATCGCCCCGGGCGAGGGGGAGCGACGCCTCTTCGGCCGGCGCATCGGCGTCCTGGCCCAGGTCTCCCTGCTGGCCGGCGTCGTCCTGACCTACTCGCGCTCCGCCTGGGTCGCCGTCGGCTTGATGCTGCTCTACGCCGCCTGGCGCCGGCCTGCCGCGGCGGCCCGCCTCGGCCTGGCGTCCGTCGGGGCGCTGCTCGCGCTCCTCGCCATCACCGGCCCGGAGTTCCTCGACGTCCTTCGCGAGATGGGTGGGCGCCGGGCGCAGGTGATCGCGCGAGTCGAGACGAGCTGGGCCGCCTGGAGCCAGTTTCTCGAGCATCCGGCCTTCGGCGTCGGCCTCGGCTGGTTCCGCGGCGGCCAGGACTACATCGTGCACAACACCGCCCTCTGGTTCCTCGCCGAGATGGGCGTCGTGGGCCTCCTCGGGTTCCTCGGGCTCATCGGATGGATGATCCGCCGGGCAGTGCACATGCTCCGGCACGTCGCGCCGGAAGATCACGGCATCGCCCTCGGCCTCGCCGGCGGCTTCGTGGTGATGCTGGCGCTCTCGCTCGGGATCGAGGCGCTCTTCCAGCGGCATTGGTGGCTGCTCATGGGGATGCTGGCGGCGTGGCCCTATGGGTCGGACCGGCCCGCGGAGCCCCGCCCGGAATGACGCCCCGCGTCACCGTCGGGCTCCCCTTCGCCGACAACCGCGAGACACTCGGCCTCGCCATTCGATCGGTCCTCGCCCAGACCGAGCGGGACTGGGAGCTCCTCCTGGTGGACGACGGCTCCACCGACGGCAGCCGCGCGCTGGCCGAGTCCGTCGACGATCCCCGCGTCCGGCTCCTGGGCGATGGGGAGCGGCGCGGACTCGCCGTCCGCCTCAACGAGATCGTCCAGGCCGCGCGGGCGCCGATCATCGCGCGGATGGATGCGGACGACCAGATGGCGCCGGGCCGACTGGCCAGGCAACTCGCCGTGCTCGAGGCGGAGCCGTCGCTCGACATCGTCGCCAGTGACCTGGTCGCGCTCGATGCGACCGGTCGCCCCACTGGGCGGCGAAAGCGGCGGCCACTGCCGGTGGACACGGCGGGGGTCCTCCGACACGGATACCTCTCCCACCCGACGGTCACCGGGCGGCGGACGTGGTTTCTGGCCAATCCCTACGGCGAGCGCTGGAGGCGGGCGGAGGACTTCGAGCTGTGGTGTCGCACGGTGGGCCGGGTGCGGGTGTGCGAGCTGCCCGAGCCGCTCCTCTTCTACCGGGAGCCGGTCCCGGTGAACCTCGCCGCCTACCTGGAGACCTTTCGGGCCCGGCGCGCGATCACGATCAAGTACGGCCCCGCCGCCATCGGCTGGCTGCCCACGGCGGGCCTCGTCGCGCGGACGTGGCTCCAACCGCTGGCCTACCGCCTGGCCCGCGCCTGCGGACTCGAACGCAGGCTGGTGGGTCGTCGCAACCGCCCCCTCGAGTCGGGCGAGCGTCTCGAGGCCGAAGCGGTCCTCCGGCAGATCGCCGCGACGCCGTGGCCGCTCCGGACGGGCGCGTGACCGGCTCGTCCGGTGGCCGGATTCCGCGGCGCATCCTCTACGTCTTCAACAACGCCGCGTTCTTCGGCTCGCATCGGCTCGATGTGGCCCGCTGGTTCGCCGCGCAGGGCACCGAGGTGCACCTCGCCGCCCCCGCGCCCTTCCCGGTGGCGGTGGCGCGCGTGGCACAGTGCCACGACTGGGCGCTCGTGCGCGACCGCCAGTCGCTTTCCTCGGCAATTCGGGCGCTCCGGGGGCTGCGCGGCATCCTCGCCCGGGTCCGGCCCGACCTCGTCGAGTTCGCCACGATCCAGCCGGCCCTGCTCGGCGGGCTGGTCACCCTCCGCCGGCCCGACCTGGGGCGGGTGTACTGGATCACGGGCCTGGGCTTCGCCTTCTCCGGCCGTGGACCGCGTGCCGGCGCCTTCCGCGCCGTGGCGCGGGTGGGTTACCGGGTGGCGCTTCGGGGAGAGCGGACCCGCGCGATCTTCGAGAACTCCGGGGATCGGGACCGGTTCGTGCAGGCCGGCCTCATCCCGGTCGAGCGATCCGTCGTCATCCCGGGTGCCGGCGTGGACCTCGAGCGGTTTCACCCCAGCCCCGAACCCCCGGGCGAACCGGTGGTCGTACTGGCGGCACGCATGCTCCGGAGCAAGGGTGTGGAGGACTTCATCGCTGCGGCCGCCATCCTGCGCCGCAGGGGCCTGGCGGTGCGATGCCTCCTGGTCGGCGCCCCGGACCCTGGCAACCCCGAGTCTCTCTCCGGGAGTGCGATCCGTGCGGCCGCGGCGCCTGCGGGCGTGGAGTGGATGGGTCACCGGGACGACATGCCCGCGATCCTCTCCGGGTCCCACATCGTCTGCCTTCCCTCGTGGTCGGAGGGCGCTCCCAAGGTGCTGCTGGAGGCCGCTGCCGCCGGACGCCCGGCGATCGGCAGTGACGTCCCGGGCATCCGCGCGGTGATCCGCCCGGAAGGGACCGGCATTCTCGTTCCCCTGCGGGACCCGGAGGCACTCGCAGACGCCATCGCGCGCCTCGCGGGCGATCCTGCACTGCGTCGGCGGATGGGCCGGGCCGCACGAACCCTCGCGGAGTCGGAGTTCGGGGTGGCAGCCATCGCCTCCAGGGTCGCGCGCGCGTACGCCGCTGCGCTCGGCCCAAGTGGTTGATGTGCACTGGCTTGAAGGATGCAGTATCTTGGGGTAGGTCCGGCAGGAACCTGGAGCCCCGTGGTTGCCCGCGCTCCCCATAACCGTTTCGGGATCATCGGCTTGAGTTCGACCGCGCTGCTCGTTCCCGGGCTGTGTCTGGGCTTGGGGCTACTCGCTGCGGATCGCCTGACCCGCCTCGTTCGGCGCGGGGCCTTGGCATTTCGCATCGTGGACGTCCCCAACGCGCGGAGCTCCCACTCCCGGCCCACCCCCCGCGGCGGTGGACTCGCCGTCGTGGCGGTGGGCAGCCTCGTGACTCTCGGGGTTGCCGCGCTTGGCGCGATCCCGGGGACCACGGCGGTCGCCCTCCTCGGCGGCGGGCTGCTCGTTGCCATCGTCGGGATCCTGGACGACTGGCGCGGGCTCCGGTGGCGGTACCGGGTGGCCGCGCAGGTCCTGGCGGCAGCCTGGGCACTCCACTGGCTCGGGGGGTTCCCGACCCTCGAGCTCGGCTTGGCGCGGCTGGAGCTGGGCAGCCTGGGGCCTGCCATCGCCCTGCTGGGAATCGTCTGGGGCCCCAACTTCTTCAACTTCATGGACGGTATCGACGGCATCGCCGCCAGCGAGGCCCTCGCGGTCGGTGCGGTCGGCGGCGGCCTCCTGCTGGCGGGTGGCCAGCCGGGCCTCGCGGCCATCGCGTTCGGGGTCGCCGGTGCCGCGGGCGGGTTCCTGCGCCACAACTGGATGCCGGCGCGCATCTTCCTCGGCGATGTCGGCAGCACCTGGATCGGCTTCACGCTCTGTGCGCTGGCCGTCGCCTCGGCCAACGCCGGCGCGGTCCCGATGATCGTCTGGGGGATCCTGCTGGGCGTGTTCGTCTTCGACGGCACGGTGACCCTGGCACGTCGGGTCTGGGGCGGTCATCCGATTCACGCGCCGCATCGGCAGCACGCCTTCTGTCGCGCGGCGCGCTGGGGCTGGTCGCACGCCCGGGTCACCCGCGCGGTGGTGCTGCTCGACCTGGTCCTCTCGGCGATCGCGATCGCCGCGTGGAGCCAGCCGGCCCTCCTGCTCCCGGGCGCCGCCATCGGAGTAGCGATCCTCGCGGGCGCCTACCGGTGGGTCGAGGCCCGCCTCCCCATGGAGGAGGAGTGGGAGGCTGGCGCCGGCCCGCGCCTCGTGCTCGAGCGGATGCCGCGGCCGAACGGGCGGCTGGCGGCTCCGGAGGTCGAGCCGGTGCCGGCACCGATCCGCATCCCGCAAGGCCGGCGCCTCGCCGGATAGACCGGCCCGCCACCTTCGCCGGATGCCCACTCCCCGCCCGATCCCCCCCGCCGAGGTCCGCCGCCGGCTCCCGCCGCGGCACCGCGCGGCGTGGCTCTGGGCGGCACTGCGGGACCGCCTTCCGCACCTCCCCACGACGCCTGGCCCGGTAACCCGGAGCCGCCGGCAGGCCGACCTGACCCGGGCGCTCCGGAAGCTCGGCCTCCGCGAGACCGACCCGAGGATCGCTGCCCTCGTCGGCGCCGATCCCGGTGCACCCGAGCCGGACGCCCCGCCCGACGTGCGTCTCCTCGCCGCCCTCGTCGGCCAGGACGAGGCCCGCGCCGAGCTGTGGCTCCGGCGTGCGTATGCCGACCTCCGCGCCCTCGCCCCACGGCTCGAGCCGCACCCGCGGGACCGGACCTACCTGGACGGCCTCCACGCGCTCGCCCTCGGCGGGCTGCTCTTCGATGATCCTGCCGCCCTCGCCTGGCGCAAGGCCGCCCTCCCGCGCTACTGGGACGAGTTGCAGCACCAGGTCCTCGACGACGGCACGCTGCGGGAGCGCTCCCCGGGCCTGCTCGGGCCGGCGCTGCGCGACGCACTGCTGGCTCACGCCCTCTGGCGCGCTGCCGGCTTCGTGGCGCCCAACGACGTGCACCGCCGCCTCCGCCGGATGGCCCGCGCCTTTGGCCGGCTGTCGCGGCCCGGCATCGGCACCCATCGCTTCGGGGACGCCGCACCCCTCGACGCCCAGGCGAGTGCCGGCATCCTCGAACTGGCCCGCAACGCGCTGGGCGAGGAGGTGCTCCCTCCCGCCGGACCCTGGGCGCTCCCGGCCGGGGGCTACTACGGATTCTCGACGGCCGGGGGCGACGTCCGCCTGGCCGTGACGACCGGACGGATGGACCTCGCCGATCTCCCGGCCGGCGAGCACGCGGATGCCCTCTCCTTCGAGCTCGACCTCGGCGGCAAGCCGCTGATCGTGGACGCCGGGAGTGCCGGGGCGGCGGAGGTGGGCCCAGCGCTCCGGGCCTGGGCCCGGGGCAGCTGGGCGCACAATACGGTGGTGGTGGACGGGGCGGACCAGATGCGGATCCTGGCGGGGGGCTGGACCGCGGATGCCGCCGAGGTCACCGATGTGGACGCGCGTCCCGGGGAGCGGTCCTTCGAGCTCACGGCCTCGGTGCACCACGCGGGCGGGCCGGTGCACCGCCGCCGGGTCGCCTGCGGCCCGGATGGCCTCGAGGTGCGCGATCGCGTGGAAGGCGCCGCCGGTCGCCGCGTGGCGACGCTGGTGCACTTCGCGCCCGAGGTGCGGCTGCAGTCCGTCGCTCGCGCGCTCGAGGCGCGGATCGGCGGGGTCGTCCTGGAGCTCAGCCCGGTGGGTGCCACCCGCCTGGACGTGGTGATCGCCGAGCGGCGCCGTCCCTGCCAGGGCTGGGTGCTCGATCCGGCGAGGGGCGCCACGCCCGCGCCCGTGGTGATCGTCGAGCAGGCCGATTACGACGGCCGCGAGATCGGCTACACGCTCCGCTGGAATTCCTGAGCACCGCCCGGACGCCGAAGCGGCCGCCCCGGGTCCCGAGGCGGCCGCTCGACGTTCGTGCCGTTGCGCCGTCGTCGCTAGTACCCGCCCCCCGGTGCCTGGATCACGTAGGTCAGCTTGCCCCCGAAGGAGAACATGGGTGCCGCCGTGCCGAGGTATCCCTCGAGCTTCTGCATCAGGCGGGGGTCCGTGCTGGCGATGGAGACCCCGATGAGGTAGTCCGGGGTGCCGCCGGGGCCCGGGACCACGCCGAGGTTGTCCCACTCGAGCGTGTACTTCCAGGTGGCGTTGTCGAAGCGGAAGCCCTCCGGGAGGTGCTTGACCAGGCCGGCCGGGACCACGCCGGGCCCGGCGTCGGCGGGCCAGTTCTGGTTGTCGCCCCAGTAGGAGTAGCCGGCCAGCTTCACCGCGTTGATCTCCGAGGCGATCTTGGCCGTCACGGCATTCCGCCGCAGGTCCACGTACTTGAGCAGCGCGATGCTCGCGAGGATGCCGAGGACGATCATCGCCACCAGCAACTCGATGAAGGTGAACCCGCGCCGGTTCGGACGGGCGCTCATCGCCGGCCTCCACGGATGGTCGTGAAGCTCGAGCCGAGGAACGTGGAAAGCGAATCGTCGGCGGTGATCCGGAGCGTCTGGCCACCCTGGGACGCCTGCAGCACCCAGCGCCCGTCGGGGCGCAGGGTGTAGGAGCTGCCCGAGCCGGCGAGCCCCACCTCGGCCAGGGTCCGTGGCGGCCGGCCCGCCCGCGCCTGGTATTCGTGGATCTTCCGGGCCTCGAGGAAGAGCCCGACCCGGAGTCCGGCCTCGAGCTGCTGCGCGGACTGGACCGGGCCGCTGCGGGGGAACACCCAGTCCGGTCGCGCGATCAGCAGCCAGGACGCCACGCCGACCAGGATCACCGAGCCCGCCAGGATCACCGGACTCGACCGCTTCCGCGTGGCCCGGATCGTCCGCTCGGCCTCCCTCGCCTCGCGGGTGCGGGCGTCGTCCACCGACTCCTGGAGGGCGTCGAGCAGCGCCTCCTTCGTGCCCTTGGGGATGCCGGGCTTCGGATTCACCATCGGTTCGACTCCCACGTTCGCTCCGTTCCCACGGCCATGGCGTGTCCGCTCAGTGCCACGACAAGCAATTTTCCTGCCGCCAGTGGCCGGGGTAGTGGACGCGGCGTAAGCCGTGCCTCGCCAGCGAGTTGGCTGTCGGGGCGCGCCCCGACGCGGACGGTCCAGGCACGGCATTCGGCAACCCTGCCGCTGCGTGCCGGCGCGCCGTCC
>JAICEH010000076.1 GCA_025924275.1 Gemmatimonadales bacterium
ACGGTCCGGCCCTGCCGGACCACCCGGACGTCCTTCTCGCTCCGGGTCACCCACGGGTGGGTGTTGCCCGCCAGGTCGTACGCCTTCACCTGCCGGTCCTTGATCAGCGACGCCGGCAGCGCCTGCGCGTAGTGCGGCTCGCCCGTGGTCGGGAAGTCGAGCAGCAGCTCCATCTTCTCGCCGCTGATGTCGTAGAGCTGCGCCGACTGGGTCAGCTCCGGGCCGGTCGGGAGGTAGCGGTCCTTGGTGATCTTGTTGAGGGCCACCATGTACTTGCCGTACGGCTCCCGGCTGTCGCCCGCGGGGATCATCAGGTGCCCGATCGAGTAGTAGGTCGGGATCCGGTCCACGACCTCGCAGCGCTCCAGGTTCGTCTTGATGATCTCGGAGCTGATGAAGACGGAGGTGTAGGCGTTCCCCTGGCCGTCGAACTCGGTGTGGAGCGGCCCCAGGCCCGGGTTCTGCACCTCGCAGGCGTTCACCTCGGCGTACTTGAGCACCGGCACGCCGCCCACCTCGCCCTCGAAGGACTTCGCCTCGATCGCCTTCAGCATCTTCGAGAAGGAATGGATCGGGAGCACGGTGGCGAGCTTGCCGCCGGCCACGATGTATTCGCCGGTCGGGTCCACGTCCACGCCGTGGGGCGACTTGGGCGTGGGGAGGAAGTACACCAGGCCGGCGCAGGTGGACGGCTCGAGCACGGTGACCTCGCGCCGGAGCTCGTGGGTCGCCACGTGGGTGGCGTGGTCCACCTCGTTGTGGGCGTAGACGGCGGCCTCCTTCCGCCCCTGGCCCCCGGCCACGCACTGCTCGGCCACCTTCCAGTTCACCGCGGCGACGAAGTCCTTGTCGTTCTGCGACGCCCCGCGCTCCAGCATGCTGTGCGCCTGCTCGGAGTTGTAGGAGGTGAAGAACGCCCAGCCGTGCGACGGGCCCTTGCCGGCGTGGGAGAGGTCGTAGTCGTAGCCCGGCATCCGGATCTGGAACGCCAGGCTCATCCGGCCGGTGGCGGAATCGACCTTCACGAACGAGAGCACGCCGGAGAAGGTCTCCTTGTAGGACGCGATCGGCACGTCCTGCTGCGGCGTCGGCACGCTGAAGCGCGTGGCGCTCACCACGTACTCCGTCCCCTGGGTCAGGAACGGCGACGCGTGCGAGCCGGCGGTGTTCGGGATCTCGATGATCTCGACCGTCTCGAAGGTGGTCAGGTCGATCCGGGCGATGCGCGGCGTGTTGTTGCCGTTGATGAAGAGCCAGCGGCCGTCCACCTTGCCGTCGGTCTGGGAGAGCTGGGGATGGTGCGCGTCGTCCCAGGGCACGAAGCCGTGGCTGGTCATCAGCATCGGCTTCGACTCCTCGGTGTACCCGTACCCCTTCTCCGGGTACTGGGAGAACACCGGCACCTGCGCCAGCAGCCGGCCGGACGGCAGGCCGTAGACCGGCACGTTGCCGCTGAACCCGCCCGACATGAACGCGTAGATCTCGTCGTGCTCGCCGGGGGCCACGTACACCCGCTGGGCCGCGTTGGCCGCGCCGGCGAGCGGCGCCTTGCCCGCCGGGCCGCACCCCGCGACGGCCAGCGCCGCGGCCAGGGCCAGCCAGGGGATGGTCTGCGATGTCCGCATCTGCTTCCTCCTCACAAGGGCCTCCTCCGGCCGGTCGGCCGGCGCGTGGTTCGCTTCGCCGCCGTCAGTCGACCTGCTGGCCCTCCGGCCGCAGGTACTCGACGACCGCCCGGGCCTGCTCCTGCGTGAGGCCCTGGTTCGGCATGAAGCTCAGGTACTCGGCCAGGAGCTGCTTCGCGACCGGGTGCTTCTCGTACATCTCCTGCGGGTTGAGCATCATGTTGAGCACGTACGTCGGCGTGCGGCGCTGGAGCACGTCGCCGAGCGCCGGGCCGACGTACCGCTCGCCCAGCTTGTGGCACGCCGAGCACTTGGTGGCGAAGAGCTCCTGGCCCTCTTCCGCCAGCTCGTGGTCGAAGGCCCCGAGCGTCACCTCGGCGGTCACCGGGCCGATGCCGTGCTCCTGCTGGAACGGGGTGAGTGCCGCGGCCGCTGGCGCCCCGCCGGCGGGGGGCGGGGCGGCGTCGCCCGCCGGGGCGCGCTCCCCGCCGCAGGCGGCCACCACCACGGCGAGGGACAGGCACGCGAGACTCGATCTGCTGGACATCTCCACTCCTCGATCAGGTCGGTTCGGCGGCGGGCGGCCTCTGGCCAAGCCGCGCAACGTGCGGTATAATCAGATCATATATGGATGAAGTAATCGTGAAGTGAGTGCTAACGGAGCCAGAGATGCTGTCGCAGACCGCCGAGTACGCCCTCCGCGCCGCCCTCCAGCTGGCCCAGCAGCGGGCCGACGAGCCGCTCCAGGCGGCGGAGCTCGCCAGCCGGCTCCGGCTGCCCCGCAACTACCTCTCGAAGACGCTCCACGGGCTCGCCCGGGCGGGGGTGCTCGCCTCGGCGCGCGGGAAGGGGGGGGGATTCCGCCTGGCGCGCCCCGCGGCCCGGATCACCCTGGCGGACGTCATCGCACCCTTCGACCAGCTGGACGGTCCCCGGCGGTGCCTGCTGGGACGGGCGGAGTGCTCCGACCGCCAGCCCTGCGTGGCCCACCGGCGGTGGCAGGCGGCGCGACAGGACGCGGTGCGGTTCTACCGCACCACGACGCTCGCGGCACTGCTGCGGGAGGAGGCCTCAGGCGACCGCTGACGCGGCGCCGTCGAGTGCGGCCCGCACGCGGCGGACCAGCTGGTCGGGCGTGAAGGGCTTGGCGAGCAGGGTGACGCCCGGCAGCAGCACGCCGTGCTCCTGCAGCTGGCCGTCGGTGTAGCCCGACATGAAGAGGACCCGGAGTCCGGCCCGGCGTGCGGTGAGGCACTCGGCCAGCGCCGGGCCGCTCCGCTCCGGCATCACCACGTCGGTGAGCAGGAGGTCGATCGGCCCGCCGTGGGCACCGGCGAGGCGTGCCGCCGCCACCGCGCCGCCCCCCGCGCGCACGTGGTACCCGGCCCCGCGGAGCCCGCGCACCGCGAGGTGGCGCACCGGCGATTCGTCCTCCACCAGCAGGATGGTCTCCCGGCCGTTGCCCTCCACGGCCTGCGGCGATGCCTCGAGCGGTTCGCCCGAGGCCGGCCGGTCGGCGGGGGGGAGGCGGACGGTGAACCGCGACCCGCGCCCGGGCTCGCTCTCCACCCCGATGTGCCCCCCCGCCTGGCTCACGATCCCGTACACCGTGGCGAGGCCGAGTCCCGTGCCCCGCCCCGGCGGCTTGGTGGTGAAGAACGGCTCGAAGGCGTGGGCCAGTGTCTTCGGGTCCATCCCCTCCCCCGTGTCCTCGACCACCAGCACCACCTGCCCGTCGCGCGCCAGCGCGGGCGGAAGCCCGCGCGGATCGGGCGGTGGCGGCCGCATCCGGGTGCGGATGGCGAGCCGCCCGCCGCGCGGCATCGCGTCGCGCGCGTTGACCGCCAGGTTCACGATCACCTGCTCCAGCTGGGCGGCGTCGGCGTAGACCGGCACCAGCGCGTCGGCCAGGTCCAGCTCGAGCAGGATGTCCTCGCCCAGCAGCCGGCGGAGCATCGTGGCCACGGCGTGGATCACGTCGTTCAGGTCCACCACGCGGGGCGCCACGACCTGGCGGCGGCTGAAGGCGAGGAGCTGGCGGGTGAGCTCCGCGGCCCGGTTGGCCGCTCGGCGGATCTCCTCCACGTCGGGGCGGATGGGGTCCCCGGGGCGGACCTCGGCCAGGATCAGCTCCGCGTGCCCCAGCACCGAGGTGAGCAGGTTGTTGAAGTCGTGCGCCACCCCGCCGGCCAGTACCCCCACGGCCTCGAGCCGCGTGGCCTGGCGGAGCCGCTCCTCCAGCTCCCGCCGGCCCGAGATGTCCCGCGCGGCAATGACGGCGATCGGGGTGCCGTCCGCGGCGGTCGTTGCCTTGGCGCTCGCCTCGAAGGTGGCCCACTCCCCGTCGGCGCGCCGGACCCGGAAGTCCGCCTGCTGCACCACGCCGGCGGACTCGAAGGTGCGCCGGAGCGAGCGGGTCGCCGCCTCGAGGTCGTCGGCGTGGATCAGCTCCATCGCCGACCGGCCGATGAACTGGGCGGGCTGGTAGCCCAGCACCGTGCGGACCGAGGGGCTGGCGTAGCGGACGATGCCGTCGGTGCCGACCTCGCAGATCACGTCGAGGACGTTCTCCACCAGCTTGCGCAGCCGCTCCTCGCTGGCCCGGACCAGCTCCTCCGCCTCCCGCTGCGCGGTGGTGTCCGAGAGCGCCCCCACCATCCGCACTCCGGTGCCCGCCGCATCGCGGAGGATGTAGCCCCGGTCGTACACCGTGGCCCAGCTCCCGTCGGCCCGGTGGAAGCGGTACTCGGCGGACCAGGCGTCGCCGTGGCCCCGGATGGCCTCCCACAGGCTCGCCTGGACCCGGGGCCGGTCGCCGGGATGGACCAGGCGCTCCCAGGAGTCGTTGCAGGGCCCCTGGTTCGTGGGGGTGTGCCCGAAGAGCTCGGCGAAGCTGTCGCTCCACCAGATGCGGTCGGTGAGGATCTCCCAGTCGTAGATGGCGTCCTTGCTGGCGCGCGCGGCGAGGGCGAACCGCTCCTCGCTCTTCCCCAGGGCCACCAGCGCCCGCTTCTCCGCGGTCAGGTCGTTGAACACCGCGACCCCGCCGGTGACCGTGCCGTCGGCCCCCCGCACCGGGGCCACGGCGACGCTCAGCTCGATCTCCTCGCCCGAGCGGGTCCGGCGCCGGACCTCGGGCACCGATACCGAGCGGCCCCGGTCGACCGACTCCAGCACGCGCCGGAAGGCCTCCTCCTCCGCCGGCGGGACGGTGCCCCCGACCTGGCCGAGCACTTCCTCCTCGGAGTAGCCGAACAGCCGCGCGGCCGCACCGTTCCAGAGGGTGATCCGCCCCTGCAGGTCGCGCCCCACGATCGGAAGCGGCGAGGCGTCGAGCAGGGTGCGGTAGGCCTCCCCCGTCTCGCGCAGCTCGTCCGCGACGCTGTCGAGCCCCTCGAGCGACGCCGCGAGCAGCAGGGCCACCCCCGCCACCACGGTAAGCAGGAGCTGGAGGAGGAAGAGATTCTCGAACGCGGTGGGTCGGTCGAGGAGGGCCGGCTGCACCACCCCGAAGGCCATCACCAGCGTGGTGGCCAGCGCCACCGCCGTGGCCGCCCCCAGCATCCGCCAGCGGAGGGCGGCGAGCACCACCGGCGGTGCCAGGAGGAAGAGGTAGCCCAGGTCGCGCCAGACGCCGAGCAGGGCCATCGCGCCCAGGACCGCGATGCCGGCGACCCAGAGCCCGGCGGGCAGGGACGACTCGCGCGTCGTCCATTCCCCGCGCCGGCCCCAGGCCAGGAGGAAGGGGGTCGCGGCGACGATCCCCGCCACGTTGCCCAGCCACCAGATGACGCCCGATTCGGCGGCGGACCCCGCAGGGAACTGCCCGCCGGCAGTGAATGCCATCGTGCCGATGCCGGCCGAGACCACCGGCGCCGCCATGGCCACGGCGAAGAACCAGACCACGTCCCGCACCCGGCGGAGACGGAAGCCGGCGGGCTGGGCCCGGGTGAGGAGCCACCAGCCGAGGAGCGGCTCGAGCGTGTCGCCCAGCGCCGGCAGCAGGCCCAGTCCCGCCGGCGCCTTGCCACCCACCACCGCCAGGATCCAGGCCCCGGCGAAGACTGCGGGGAGCAGCCGGAGGCCGCCCAGGAGGAGGGCGCCCAGGGCGAACCCGCTCGGCAGCCAGACCGAGGACACCGCCCGCCCGAACGGGGCCAGGCTGAGCGAAGCGAGCCCGGTCGCCACGTAGGCGACGAGCAGCAACGCGAAGGTGAGGGGATAGCCGAGCCGCTGGCGGGCCATCTGCCGAGGGGACTCCCGGGAGGAGTGGGTGGCGCAGTGAAGACTACGCGCACGGCGCGCGGCTTCGCAACGCGGCCTTGTGCCCCCGCTGGCCCGCCCTAGAATTCGCGAGTCTTCCCCCCGGGGACCCTCGTGAGCATCCTCTCGGCCGTCGGCGCCCGGCCCGTGATCGGCCATCGCGGCGCCGCGGCGCACGCGCCGGAGAACACGCTCCGCTCCTTCCGGCTCGCCCTCGAGCAGGGGGCCGACGCCCTGGAGTTCGACGTGCGCGCCGCCGCCGACGGCGTCCCGGTCGTCATCCACGATCGCGACACCACCCGGACGACCGGGCAGCGGCTGGTCGTGGCGCGGGTGACCTCCGCCCGGCTCCGGGCCCTGGGCGCCGGCATCCCGACCCTCGACGAGGTGCTGGAGGCCTTCCCCGACACCCCCCTCCTGATCGAGCTCAAGACCCCCGCCGTGCAGGGAGCCGTCCTCGCCGCCGTCCGCGCCCACGGTGCCGCGCCCCGCGTGGCGGTCGGCTCGGTGGATCACGCCGCGCTGGAGGCGTTCCGGGGGACGGAGGTGGCGATCTCCGGCAGCCGGCGCGAGATCGGCGCGCTCTGGCTCCGGAGCCGGCTCGGGATGGGCCCCGGCCACCCCCGCTGCGCGATGTACTCGGTGCCCCACCACTGGCGCGGACTCCCGGTCCCGACCCGCGGGTTCGTCCGGCGGGCCAACGCCGCCGGTGCCGCGGTGCACGTCTGGACGGTGGACGACCCGCGGCGGGCGCGGGCGCTCTGGGCCGCCGGGGTGCAGGGCATCGTCACCAACGACCCCGCCGCGATCGTGCGCGCCCGGCAGGACGTCGCGGCGTGAGCCGGCGCCAGCCGCGGTGGGCCCGGTGGCCGACCGAGCGTCTGCTCGCGCTCCGGTTCGCCGACCTCGACCTCACCCTCGCGGGCTCGTGGCTGGAGGAGTGCGTCGAGGAGCTCTACGGGGAGCTGGCCCGCCGCCACCTCGCCGTCCGGCCCCACGTCTGGCTGGCCCAGGAGTGGTTCTCGCCCGCCGGCATCCCCGGCATCGCCCTGCCGTTCTACCTCGCGCACCCGCGGCTGCTCCGCCTGGAGCGGGCGCAGATGCTCGAGGTGGAGGGCGGCGACCGCGCCGAGTGCCTGAAGATCCTGCGCCACGAGACGGGACACGCGGTCCAGCACGCCTTCCGCCTCAACCGGCGGCGGCGCTGGCGCGAGCTCTTCGGGCCGTCGTCGCTCCCCTACCCGGAGTACTACCGGCCCAATCCCGCAAGCCGCCACTACGTCCAGCACCTCAAGCTCTACTATGCCCAGAGCCACCCCGACGAGGACTTCGCCGAGACCTTCGCCGTGTGGCTCCGCCCCCGGTCGGACTGGCGCCGGCGCTACGCCGAGTGGCCGGTGCTCCGCAAGCTGGAGTACGTGGACCAGCTGATGCACGAGCTCCAGGGGAAGGAGCCGCCGGTCCGCACCCGGCGGACGGTGGAGCCGCTCTCCTCGCTCCGGATGACGCTGGGCGAGCACTATCGCCGCAAGCACGAGGCCTACGCGCGCGGCTTCCCGACCTCCTACGACCGCGAGCTCCGGCAGCTCTTCTCCGATGGGCCGCGGCACCAGCGCCACGAGGCGGCCGCGACCTTCCTCCGCCGCAACCGGCCCGCCATCCGCCGCCTGGTGGCGCGATGGACCGGGGAGTACCAGCTTACCCTGGACCAGGTGCTCACCGACATGATCGGCCGCTGCCGCGAGCTCCGGCTCCGGGTGGTCGGCCCGGAGCGCAAGGTGCTGGTGGACTTCGCGGTGCTGCTCACGGTCAAGACGATGCACTCGCTCTACAGCGGCCGGAGGTGGCTCGCGCTATGAAGCGGCTCCGCATCCTCGCGCTGATGCACCCGACGCTGGTGCCCCCGGAGTCGCTCGAGGGGAGCACGCCGGAGGCGATCAACACCTGGAAGACCGAGTACGACATCGTCAGCACCCTGCGCACCCTCGGGCACCAGGTCCGGCCCCTCGGCGTCTACGACGAGCTGGTCCCGATCCGCGCCGCCGTCGAGGACTGGAAGCCGCACGTCGTCTTCAACCTGCTCGAGGAGTTCCAGGGCCAGGTGGTGTTCGACCACCACCTGGTGAGCTACCTCGAGCTCCTCGGCGTCCCCTACACCGGCTGCCGCCCGCGCGGCCTCGTGATCGCGCGGGACAAGGCGCTGTCGAAGAAGATCGCGCTCTACCACCGGATCCGGGCGCCCGGGTTCGCGGTGTTCCCCACCGGCCGGAGGGCGCGGCGCCCCGCCCGGCTCAGCTACCCGCTCATCGTCAAGAGCCTCACCGAGCACGCCTCGCTCGGCATCTCGCAGAATTCCCTGGTGGAGAGCGACGAGGAGCTGGCGAAGCGGGTGGCGTTCATCCACGGCCGCCTGGCCACCGACGCGATCGTCGAGGAGTACATCGAGGGGCGCGAGCTGTACGTGGCGGTGCTGGGGAACCGCCGCCTCCAGGCCCTGCCGGTCTGGGAGCTCACCTTTGAGAGCCTGCCGGCGAGCCACGCCCCGATCGCCACGGAGCGGGTGAAGCACGACCTCAAGTACCAGGAGAAGTGGGGCATCCACCAGCGCCCGGCGGCCGACCTCCCGCCCGGCCTCGCCCAGCAGCTGCACCACACCAGCAAGCGGATCTACCGGGCCCTCGAGCTCGACGGCTACGCCCGCATCGACTTCCGCCTGGCGCCCGACGGCCGGTTCTTCTTCCTCGAGGCCAACCCCAATCCCGAGATCGCCCAGAGCGAGGAGTTCGCCCAGTCGGCGCTCGTGGCGGGGCTCCCCTACCCGAAGCTGCTCGAGCGGATCGTCCGCCTGGGCCTGAGCCGGCACCAGGCGCGGGTGGAGGCCTGAGCGCGTGACCACCCCCCTCGCCCGCTGCCCCCGGGGGCGGACGCTGGGCACGCCCGGGCCGGCCGCCTTGCCGCTCCTGCCGCTCCTCTACCTCGCCTGGGCCGACGGCGATCTGGAGCCCGGGGAGCTCGAGGTGCTGCGCGACCGGATCGGGCGCGCCACCTGGCTGTCGAAGGCGGATCGCACCTGGCTCCGCCGCTGGCTCGACCCCGCGGACCCGCCGGCGCCGGAGGACCTCCTGGCCCTCCGCCGTACGGTGCGGGACCTCGCGGCCGGGGCGCCGGGCGAGGCGCGG
>JAICEH010000077.1 GCA_025924275.1 Gemmatimonadales bacterium
CGGTCAGGACGAGAAGTGCGAGCACTGCCGCACGGGGATGCCGCATCGCCGTCTCCTCCAGGGTGGCCGGGGGTCGGGATCCCGGTAGTCGGACAACCCTAGCGGTCCGGACCTGAAGCCCGGATGACGGAAGGGTGAGTTCACGTTCCGCCCCGGACGCTGCGGACGCCATTGTACCAAGGGGAGGGGGGCGGGACGGGCGTCCCGCCCCCGGGTCAGCGGTCCTGGCGGACCGGGATGGCGAGGGTGTCGGTCACCGGGTCCCAGCCCCCGCCCAGCGCCTTGTAGAGCTGCACCACCGCAACCCGGTGCTGGCGCTCGAGGGCCGATTCCTGCAGCTCCGCGTCGAGCTGGGTGCGCTGGGCGTCGAGCAGGCTCAGGTAGTTGTCCACCCCGCCCTCGTACCGGAGCCCGGCCAGCTCCACGGCACGGCGCGCCGCCTCGGCCGCCCGGCCCGCGGCATCGGCCTCCTCACGGAGCCGCTCCACCGCCACAAGCCCGTCCTCGACCTCGCGGAACGCATTGAGCACCGCCTTCTCGTACTGCCCCACCGCCGCCTCGGTGCGCGCCCGCTCGGCGGCCACCTGCTTCAGGTTCCGGCCGCTGTTGATGATCGGGAGGAACAGGTTCGCCGCGACGTTCCAGAACCCGGTGCCGCTGGCGAACAGGTTGTCGAGGTCCTCGCTCACCGTGCCGCCCGCCGCGGTGAGCGAGATGGTCGGGAAGAGCGCCGCGATGGCGGCCCCGATCCGCGCGTTGGCCGACCGGAGCTGCTCCTCCGCCTGCCGCACGTCGGGCCGCCGCTCGAGCAGTTCCGCCGGCAGGCCCGCGGGGATCACGTCGGGGAACTGCTGCTGGGTGAGCGGCAGGCCGCGGGGGAGGCTCCCCGGCGGGCGGCCGAGGAGCACGCTCAGTTCGTTCTCCTTCTGGCTCCGCTGGCGGAGCGCCCGGAACCGGGTCCCCTCGGCCACGGCCAGGGCGTTCTCCCCCTGGCGCACGTCCAGCTCGGAGGTGAGCCCGCCCTGGAAGCGGGCCCGCGCGAGGTCCAGCGACTCCCGCCGGATCGCCACCTGCGAATCGGCGATGGCCACCTGCCCGTCGAGGTCGAGCAGCTCCAGGTAGGCGCGGGCCACCTCGCTCACCACCGTGAGGATCACGCCGCGGCGCCCCTGCTCGCTCGCGAGCAGCGTGGCCCGGGCCGACTCGTTGAGCCGGCGGAGGCGGCCCCAGAGGTCGATCTCCCAGGACAGGCTCGCGCCCACGGCGTAGGTCTCGCCCTCCCCCAGCCCCCGGAGCAGCGAGTCGGCGCCCTCGATCCGGCTCACCCCGGCCCCGATGCCGATCTGGGGCAGGAACTCGAGCCGCTGGATGCCCAGCAGCGCCCGGGCCTCGTTCACCCGGGCGAGCGCGATGTGCAGGTCCCGGTTCTCCCGGAGAGCGGTGCGGACCAGGCCCTGGAGGGTGGTGTCGCCCAGCACGCTCCACCACGGGAGGTTGGCGTAGGACGAGTCCCGGAGCGCCATGGCGCTGTCCCGCCAGGCGGCCGGGGGCGCGATGGTGGTGGGGCGCTCGTAGTTGGGCCCCAGGGCGCACCCGGTGAGGAGGAGCGCCACGGTCCCGGCGCGGAGGGCGGGGCGCATCGTCAGTGCCCCCCGGCCGGGGCCGCCGGCGCCTGCTCCGGCAGCACGGTCTTCGCCTTCTTCCCGAACCGGATCCGCTCCACCATCGCGAAGAGCCCGGGGATGACGAACACGCCGACCACCGTCGCCACCAGCATCCCGGAGAAGACCGCGGTGCCCATCCGGTTCTGCGCCGCCGCGCCCGCGCCGTTGGCGAGCATCAGCGGCACCACGCCCATGATGAAGGCGAACGCGGTCATCAGGATGGGCCGGAAGCGGAGCCGCGCGGCCTCGAGCGCCGCCTCCTCCACCGGTTTCCCGCCCTCGTGCTGGGCCTTGGCGAACTCCACGATGAGGATCGCGTTCTTGGCGGCGAGCCCCACCAGCATGATGAGGCCCACCTGCACGAACACGTTGTTGTCGTACCCCGCCACCCACACGCCGAGGAAGGCGCCGAGGGCCACGAGCGGCGTCTCCAGCAGCACCGCCCAGGGCAGTTTCCAGCTCTCGTACAGGGCGGCCAGCAGCAGGAACACGAACACGATGGCCAGCACGAAGGTGGGCCCGGCCGGCGGGGCCTGCTTCTCCTGGTAGGAGAACCCGGCGTAGGCGAAGCCCATCTCCCGGGGCAGGACCTGGGTCGCGGTCTCCTCCAGGGCCTGCATCGCCTGGCCCGAGGTGTAGCCCGGTCCCGGCACGCCGGAGATCTCGACCGAGCGGAAGAGATTGAACCGGACGGTGATCTCGGTGCCCGAGGCCGGGCTCACCCGCATCAGCGTC
Source organism: Gemmatimonadales bacterium (assembly GCA_025924275.1). Classification (GTDB taxonomy): domain Bacteria; phylum Gemmatimonadota; class Gemmatimonadetes; order Gemmatimonadales; family GWC2-71-9; genus JAICEH01. The sequence continues at coordinate 2,400 of JAICEH010000077.1, forward strand.
GAGAGCGGCACCATCTCGCCGGTGGTCCGGCTCCGCACGTAGAACTGCCCGATGTCCTCCGGCCGCTGCCGGAAGGCCGGCTCGGCCTGCACGTACACCCGGTAGAGCCGCCCGAACCGGTTGAAGTCGTTGACGTAGGCGCCGCCCATCGAGGCCGAGAGCGCCGCGAAGACGTCGTTGACCGCCACCCCGAGGCTCCGGGTCTTCTCCCGGTCGAGGTCCACCGCGACCTGGGGCACCTGCGGGTTGAACGAGGTGAAGAGGTTGGCCAGCTCGGGCCGCTGCCGCGCGGCTTCCAGGAACGCCTGGGTCTGCTGGCCCAGCTCCGCCACGCTCAGGGTGCCGCTCCGGTCCTGCAGCAGGAAGTTGAAGCCGCCGGCGGCCCCGAAGCCCGGGATGGTGGGGGGCGTGAACGGGAAGATCACCGCGCCCGGGATCGCGGCCAGCTGCCGCCGGAGCGTCTGCTGGATCCCGCTCACGTGCAGCTCGGGCGACTCCCGCTCGTCCCACGGCGTGAGCTTGCAGAAGAAGGAGGCGTACTCCGGGCTGAACGAGTTGGTGAGGATGGCGCTGCCGCCGACGGCGGTGCAGGCCAGGATGCCCTCGGTGCCCTTGAGCACCTCCTCCACCTGGGCCACGACCTGGCCGGTCCGCTCCAGCGACGAGGCCGGGGGCAGCTGGACGTTCACCATGAAGATGCCCATGTCCTCCTCCGGCACGAACCCGGCGGGGAGGGCGCGCCCGAGCAGCCCCGTGATCGCGGTGGCGGCCAGCACCACCCCGATGGTGAGCACGGCGCGGCGGACGAAGAGCTTGGTCCACTTCACGTACCCGCCGGTGGTCACCTCGAACACCTTGTTGAACCCGCGGTAGAACGCCCCCAGCGGCCCACCGGTGGGCTTGGCCGGCTTGAGGATCATGGCACAGAGCGCCGGGGCCAGGCTCAGCGCCAGGAAGGCCGACAGCAGCACCGAGATGGCGATGGTGAGCGCGAACTGCTGGTAGAGCCGCCCGGTGAGGCCGCCCAGCAGGGCCACCGGCACGAACACCGCCGAGAGGATGAGGGCGATCGCCACGACCGGGCCCGACACCTCCTTCATCGCCTGGACGGTCGCCTCCCGGGGCGCCATCCCGTGCTCGATGTGGTGGATCACCGCCTCGACCACCACGATCGCGTCGTCCACCACGATGCCGATCGCGAGCACCAGCCCGAACATCGTCAGCGTGTTGATCGAGAACCCGAGCAGCGGGAAGAAGATGAAGGTCCCGATGAGCGACACCGGCACGGTGAGGAGCGGGATGATCGTGGCCCGGAAGCTCTGCAGGAACACGAACACCACGATGCTCACCAGGATGAACGCCTCGACCAGGGTGTGCAGGATCGCCTCGATGCTCGCCTCGACCGAGGGCGTGGTGTCGTACACGATCTCGTACGCCATGTCGCCGGGGAAGAAGCCGGCCAGCTCCTCCAGGGTGTGGTAGATGCCCTCGGCGGAGGCGAGCTGGTTGGCGCCCGGCAGGAGGTACACGGTGAGCGCGGCCGCCGCCCCCCCCACCCACTGGCCGGTCGAGTCCTTGACGATGGCCCGGCCGAACGAGCGGTAGTTCTCGCTCCCCAGCTCCACCCGGCCCACGTCCTTGATCCGGAGGGTGGCGCCCCCGGCGGTCTGCCGGAGGATGATCTGCTCGAACTCCTCCGCCGTGACCAGCCGGCCCGGCGCCTTCACCGTGTAGGTGAACTCCTGGCCGGGCGGCGACGGCGCGGCACCCACCTGGCCCGCCGGGGCCTGGAGGTTCTGCTCCTTGATGGCGTCGATGACGTCCGTGGGGGTGAGCCCGAGTGCCGTCAGCCGGTCGGGGCGGAGCCAGACCCGCATGCCGTACTCGGCCCCGCCGTAGAGGTCCACCTGGGCGATCCCGGGCACGCGGAGCAGCGCGTCCCGGATGTTGATCATCGCGTAGTTGTTGAGGAACTGGGCGTCGCGGGTGCCCCCCGGCGAGTAGAGCGACACCACCATCAGGATGCTGGGGTTGATCTTCTTGACCGTCACCCCCTGCTGCAGCACCTCCTGCGGCAGCCGCGACTGGGCCTGCGACACCCGGTTCTGGGCCAGCACGTTGGCCATGTCCCGGTCCATCCCCACCTGGAACGAGACGTCCAGCAGCATCCGGCCGTCGCTGGTGTTGAGCGACTTCATGTAGATCATGTTGTCCACGCCGTTCACCTGCTGCTCGATCGGCGTGGCCACCGACTGCTCCACCACCTCCGCCGCGGCGCCCTGGTAGGTCGTCTCGACCCGGATGGTGGGCGGGGAGAGCTCGGGGTACTGCTCGATCGAGAGCCGCTGCAGCACCGCGAGCCCCAGCAGCGTGATGACGATCGACGCGACGATGGCGACGATGGGCCGCCGGATGAAGAAGTCGGCCATCGCTCAGCCCTGCCCCGCCGCGCTGTCGGCTGCCGCGGGGGTCGGCGCCGCCGGCGGCGCGGCGGACGGCCGCACCTTGATGCCGGGCCGCACCTTCTGCAGCCCCTCCACCACGATCCGGTCGGCGGGCTCGAGGCCCTCGGCGATCACCCAGTCGCTGCCGACGCGGTTGGCGGGCTTCACCGCCCGGACCTGCACCACGCTGTCCGGGCCCACCACGAAGACGTTGAACGTGCCCTGGAGCTCCTGCACCGCCCGCTGCGGGACCATGATGGCGTTCCGGCGGGTGGAGACGGGGAGCCGGACCCGGCCGAACTGCCCGGGCCGCAGCAGCCCGCCGGGATTGGGGAAGGTGGCCTGCAGCGGGAGCGTCCCGGTCTCGGGATCCACCCCGCGCCCCACGATCGTGATCCGGCCCTTGTGCGGATGCACCGAGCCGTCCGCCAGGATGAGCTCGAGCCGTGGCTCGGTCGGGGGCCGCGTCCGGCCCTCCGCCCCCGCCGCCCGCGCGATGGCCAGGTAGTCGGCCTCCGCGATGGTGAAGTCGAAGCGGACCGGATCGAGGGCGGAGACCACCGTGAGCACCGTGGGCTCCGGGCTCCCCACGAAGGAGCCCACGTCCACCTGCCGGTTCCCCGCCATCCCGTCGATCGGGCTCGTCACCCGGGTGTAGCCCAGGTCGAGCTGGGCCGTGGTGAGCTGGGCCTGGGCCGCCGCCACGTTGGCGCGGCTGGCCTCCTCCACCGCCACCGCGTTGTCCAGGTCCTGCTGGCTCACGGCGTTCTGCGCCGCCAGCGGCCGGAGCCGGTTCACCTGGATCACGGCGCGGTTGTGCAGCGCCTGGGCCGACGCCAGGTCGGCGCGGGCCCGGGTGGCGGTGGCCTCGAATGGCCTGGGGTCGATGACGAAGAGGAGGTCGCCCTCCCGGACCAGGGTGCCCTCGCGATAGTTGATGGACTGCAGGAACCCCGCGACCCGGGCCCGGACCTCCACGTCCTCGGCACCCCGCACCTCGCCGGTGAACTCGACCTGCACCGGCGCGTCCCGCACCTCGACCGGCTGGACCGTGACCTCCGGCGGCGGGGGCGGCGGCGGCGTGTCCTCCCCGCAGCCGGCCAGGCCGGCCACCGCGAGGCACGTCAGGGCGGCGCGGACGGCTTCGGGGGGAACCACGATCCGGCGCAGCATAGGGGGAGTGCTCCTGTAGTCCGGGCTTGGGAATGACCGGTTCGGCTGGGCCGGGCACCGTGGAAGAAACGTGAGCCCGGCCCACGGCGTCCGCCAGCCCGGGCGTTCCGGAATGGACCGCCCCGGGCTGGGCACGGACGGAGGAACGGGACCATCTTGCACCAAACCCGGCCGGTGCGACAGCCCCCGCCGATCCCCGGCTCGCCGGGCACCGGCTTCCAGTCGGAGGCCCCGATGGAGTTCGACCTCGAGTTCTCGACCGACGTGCTGGGCCGGACGCCCGCCGTCCTCCGCTCGCTGCTGGGCGGGCTCGCCGAGCCGTGGATCCTCGGCACCGAGGGCCCCGTCACCTTCAGTCCGTTCGACGTGGTGGGCCACCTGATCGACGGGGAGGAGACCGACTGGATCCCGCGGGCGCGCATCATCCTCGCCCGCGGCACCGAGCCCCGCTTCGAGCCCTACGACCGCTTTCGCCACTGGGAGCGGAACGCCGGCCGCACCCTCGAGTCGCTGCTGGAGGAGTTCGCCCGGCTCCGCGCCGGCAACCTCGAACAGCTCCGCGCCTGGAAGCTCTCGGCGGCGGAACTCGACCTGCCGGGCATCCATCCGCGCCTCGGCCTGGTGACGCTCCGCCAGCTGCTGGCCGCCTGGGTGGTGCACGACCTGGGGCACCTGGCGCAGGTGGCACGGGTGATGGCCAAGCAGTACCGCGGGGAGGTCGGCCCCTGGGTGCCGTTCCTCCCGGTCCTCACCGACCACGAGGTGCCGCGCTCGTGACTGCCGACCTTTGGGCCCGCATCGGGAGCGGAGGGTGACCGGTCCCGCCGACCGGTGGGCCGCGGGCGAGGAGTACGAGCGCTTCATGGGGCGCTGGAGCCGGCGGCTCGCCCCGCGATTCGTCGCCTGGCTCGCCATCCCACCCGACGCGCACTGGCTCGACGTGGGCTGCGGCACCGGGGCCCTCACCGACGCCATCTGTGCCGGCGCCGGCCCGGCGTCGGTGCTGGGGTGCGACCCCGCGCCGGCCTTCATCGCCGCCGCCGACCGGACCCGGCACCCGCGCGCCACCTTCGTGGTCGCGGCGGCCGGCGCACTTCCCGCGAGGCCGGGCGGTTATGGCAGCGTGACCTCGCTCCTCGCCCTCAACTTCCTTCCCGATCCCGGGGCGGCCGTGGCCGAGATGCGCGCGCTCGCCGCGCCCCGCGGCGTCGTCTCCGCCTGCGTCTGGGACTACGCCGGGGGGATGGAGTTCCTGCGGCGGTTCTGGGATGCGGCCGCGGCCCTCGACCCCGCCGCGCAGGGACTGGACGAGGGCGTCCGCTTTCCCCTCTGCCGCCCTGGTCCGCTGGCCGGGCTCTTCCGCGCCGCGGGCCTCGAGCGCGTGCGGTGCGAGCCGCTGGAGGTCGCCACCGGGTTCGCCGGGTTCGACGACTACTGGGCCCCGTTCCTCGGCGGCACCGGCCCCGCCCCGACCTACGTTGCCGCCCTCCCTCCCGATCGCCGCACCCGGCTGGCGCATGCGCTCGACGAGTCGCTCCCGCGCGGCCCCGGTGGTACGATCCCGCTCACGGCGCGCGCGTGGGCGGTGCGCGGCGAGGTGGACTGAGCGCGCCGCCCTTCCTGCCCGGGCGAGCCGGGCCCCTTCCCCCCGTCCGGCTCGCGCTCCAGAATGGTACGCGGAGGGCGACGGGCCGGCTTGCGGCCGGCGCCGCCACGCGCTCCGAACCCCCTACCCCTGGGAGGTGTCCCGATGCGCACGTCACCCAAGCTGGTCGTCATCCTCCTCGCCGCGGCGCTCACCGGCGCCTGCGCCTCCGCGACCTCGATGGCCGACCCCCTCGTCGGCGCCCTCGCCAAGGGCGGGCTCTCTCCCCAGCAGGCCGTCGGCGGGGCCGGCGCCGACAAGTACATCAACCAGGCCCGCACCATGACCGGGGAGACCGGCCCGATCAGCGGGATGCCGCAGGTGCAGGGGATGTTCTCGAAGATGGGGATCTCGCCCGAGCAGGGCGCCGAGCTGACAAAGAACTTCGGTGACTTCGTGGGGTCCAAGGTCGGAGGCCCCCTGGGCGACGCCGTGACCGCCGTGCTCAAGTAGGCCAGGCTGCGGCCGGCCCCTCCGCGGGACCGGCCGCGCCGCGCCGGCCGCACCGGCTCAGAACGAGAGCTCGACCACGGCGGAGACGCCGAGCAGCACCAGCGTGTCCTCCTGCAGCACCTGGCTCCCGCCGGGCACCGGGAGCAGGCCCGGCGGGACGCCCACGTCCCACCAGGCAGCCGCCTGGATCCCCACGCCGAGCGCAAGCCACTCCGTCAGGCCGTAGCGCGCCCGCGCCTGGAGGTCCGTGATCGGGATGGCGATCTCCTCGGAGGTCCCGAACTTCTCCTCATCCACGTACGCCGGATCTCCGGAGAACGGGCCGGTGAAGTCCCGGGCCTGGACATTGTAGGCCGCCGACCCGAGCACCACCGACTGGCCGAGCAGGACGTCCACGCCGATCCGCCCGAGCTGCGCCGTGCCTGCCAACCCGACCAGCGGGCCGGTGAGGCGGCCGTAGTTCGACTCCGCGTCGTAGCGGGTCCCGTTCACGTCCTCGAGCCCCGCCGCCGCCCGGTAGTCATTGTCGAAGTCGGCGGACCGGAGGGCGACCCGGAATGCCAGGCGCCCGCCGTCCGACGCCGCCAGCACCCGCTCGGCATAGAGGTCGAGGGTCCAGAGCGCCAGCTCGGTGTCCTCCAGGCGCCGGTAGTACAGCACCTCCCCGGGTCCGGTGGAGGTGTAGCTCCGGTCCGCCACCTCGAAGGTGACGAGCTCGCCCGCCCCGGCGCCGCTCCGGTCCAGGTCCGCGGTCTGCTGCAGGGCCTGGAACCAGAAGAACTCCGCGCCCCAGGCCCAGCCCCCCGAGGCGTAGCGGAGCTCCGCCCGGTACGCCGAGCCCGACTCGGTGTCGAGCGTCACGGCCGTCCGTTGGTTGGTGCTCGTCGCTCCGCTCACCTCGTGGATCGTGAGCAGGTGCGGGTCGTGGCGATCGA
>JAICEH010000078.1 GCA_025924275.1 Gemmatimonadales bacterium
GGGCTCACGCTGAGCTGGCACCTGCGGTCCGTTGCCGACGAGGCCCGGGGGCGGGTGGAGCGGCGCGGCACCGCGGTGCTCGAGCGGCTCGGGCTCCGCGCGGTGCTGGGCAAGGCGGTGGTGGAGGCGCGGCCCCCGCTCGAGTGGCACAAGGGACTGGCCGTGCTCCAGCTCCTCCGCGCACGCTACGGCGACGAATGGACCGGCCGGGTGCGGGCGGTCTACGTCGGCGACGACCGGACCGACGAGGATGCCTTCCGGTCGCTCGCCGGGCTCGGACGGTCCATCAAGGTGGGTGACGGCCCCGCCTCCGCCGCCACCTACCGGCTCCCGGGCCCCGAGGCGGTGACGGCATTGGTCCGCTGGCTGGCGGCCGGCCCGTGGCTGGGGCCGCGGTCGTGACGGGGCGGTACCAGCCGATCGCGGACTACGGCGTGATCGGCGACCTCCGGACCGCCGCGCTGGTGGGCCGGGATGGGGGCGTGGACTGGTGGTGCACCCCCCGGTTCAACGACCCGTCGGTGTTCGCCGCGCTCCTCGACGCCGACCGCGGCGGCCGCTGGCGGGTCGGTCCCGACGCGCCGGCCATCAGCGAGCAGCGCTACCTCCCGGGCACCAACGTGCTCGTGACCACCTTCCACTTCGAGGCGGGCGGCGCGGCCGCGGTCACCGACTTCATGCCGATGGGCGGGGCGCGGGGGCCCGAGCCGACCATCGTCCGCCGGGTCGCGGGGCACCGCGGGCGGGTCCCGATGGCGGCGACGGTCCAGCCCCGGTTCGACTACGGCCGCGAGGCCGCCAACCTGGCCTCCCGCCGTGCCGGGCTGCTGGCCACCGCGGGAGGGCACGCGCTGGCCCTTTCGGCGTGGCCCGAGATCGGGTGGGCCATCGAGGCGGGAGCCGCCACGGCACGCTTCGAGCTCGACGCCGGCGAGGAGCGCTGGTTCGTGCTCCGCTGGGACCACGACGAAACGCCGGCGGCGGTGACGCTCGGGCCCCAGGCCGCCCTCGACGCCACGATCGGATTCTGGGATGCCTGGGTGGCCCCGCTCGAGTACCACGGACCCTACCGCGCCGAGGTCCAGCGCAGCGCCCTCGCCCTCAAGCTGCTGCAGTACGAGCCCACCGGGGCGATCGTCGCCGCCCCGACGACCTCGCTTCCCGAGTGGCCCGGCGCGGGACGAAACTGGGATTACCGCTACACCTGGCTCCGCGACTCGGCGTACGTGCTGTACGCGCTCGACTCGCTGGGGATCGCGAGCGAGGCGGAGGCCTACCTCCGCTTCCTGGTCCGCGCCTTCCGGCGGGACGACGCGAGCCACCTGCAGGTCCTCTACTCGCCCCACGGCGACCGCGAGGCCCCGGAGCAGGTCCTCGACCACCTCGAGGGCTATGCCGGCTCCGCCCCGGTCCGGATCGGCAACGGCGCAGCCAGCCAGTTCCAGCTCGACGTCTACGGCGAACTGCTCGACACCATCGCCCTGGCCCACCGGGCGCGGGAGCCGGGCGAGGGCCTGTGGGCCAGCGTGCACCGCCTGGTCGAGTGGGTGGCGTCCAACTGGCGGCGGCCCGACTGGGGCATCTGGGAGGCGCGGCTCGAGCCACGTCACCACGTGCTCAGCAAGGTGATGGCCTGGGTGGCGCTGGATCGTGGGATCGCGCTGGCGGAGGCGCACGGCCTGCGGGCCGACCTGGCGCGCTGGCGCGAGGAGGCCGCGGCCGTGAGGGCCGAGGTGATGGAGCGCGGGTGGGACCCGGCGCGGGCGTCCTTCCTCCAGGCCTACGGGGAGACGGGCCTCGACGCCGCCAACCTGATCATCCCGAAGGTCCGGTTCCTGCCGCGAGGCGACCCGCGGGTGCGCAGCACGCTGGAGGCGATCCGCCGCGAGCTCGGCGCGGGACCCGAGGAACTCGTCTACCGGTACCGGAGCCCGGACGGCCTCGAGGGCGACGAGGGGGCGTTCGTCGCCTGCTCCTTCTGGATGATCCAGAACGTGGCGCTCACGGGGGACGTGGAAGAGGCCGAGCGCCTCTTCCGCCTGCTGCTCCGCCGCGCGGGGCCGCTGGGCCTCTTCGCCGAGGAGATCGACCCGCATACCGGGGACCACCTCGGCAACTACCCGCTCGGGCTCTCCCACGCGGCGCTGATCAATACGGCGGTGATGCTGGAGAGGCTGAGGAGGTAGTCGGACAGTCGGACGGTCGGACGGTCGGGAGCTCAGTCGAGCCTGTGCACGAGGAGCGTCTCGTCGCCGTTCCCGATCGGCATCGTTCCGGCGGGCCGCGGGGTGCCCCGTGGGAGGCCGGGAAGATGGGCCACCAGCTCGAGACCGGCGGCCGCCGGGTCGGGAGTCATCTCGAACACGACGCCGGTGTCGGCCGGCGGGCCCACCAGCGCATAGTGCCACCCGGGGCCGCCGCGGGTCGAGGCAAGCGGCAGGTCGAGCCCGGCGAGCCGCGCCGCGCGCGGCGGCAGGGCCAGGCCGAACTCGAGCCGTCGCGTGCCCGGCGGCGGGACGATCCGGTAGCGGAGGATGCCGCCGTTGGTGGCAGGCAGGCGCTCGACCCGGATCGCGCCCGAGTCCTCCCGGGTGATGCTCACGTTTTCCGGCCGCGGCCATTCGGACGAGTAGTGCGCGCCGCGGATGGCCCAGGCCGAGCAGCCGACCGCACCGGCCAGGAGTGCCGCCGTGGTCACCCACCAGCGCGGGAGATCGAGGGCTGCCACCATCGGCGCCAGCAGCCAGGCGACGAGGGCGGTGAGCGCCGCTTCGGCGGCCGTGGGCACGAGGCCGGTGCCAAGCCCCAGGACCATCAGCGGGAAGAGCGGCAGCAGGACCGGCAGGACGGCCAGGGTCGCCACCCACCTGGCCCAGGGCGGACCGGTCTCGTCCGAGAGGAGCGCGTGAACCAGGAGGGCCAGGGCGACGGCGACCACCGGCACGAGTGCCACATAGGATCCGGCAGGCAGCCGGGCGGCGAAGGCCACCGCCGCCGCCAGCCAGAGGAGCGCCGCACCGGCGGCGAGCGCCTCGGGGGCAAACCACCTCCTGGCCAGCCGCAGGAGGCCGAGCGCGGCCGCGGCGCCGAGCGCGAGCGGGGCCAGCACCAGCGCCGGATGGTGTTCGAGGACACCGGCGTCGGTCTGGCGGGCCAGGAGCGCGCCGAGTCCGAGGCGAAGGCCGACCGCCGCAGCGGCGGCCAGCCCGGTCGCGACGAGCGTCCCGGTCGCCCCGGCCGCCACGCCCGTGAGGCGGACACGCCCGCGGTGCACCCCGAAGGCGATCGCCAGGACCAGGAGAAGCGCCGCCGCCGCGGTGAGCGGCCAGGTGTAGTCCAGCGGCCCCCAGATCACCCCCACCAGCGGTGCCGAGAAGAACACCGCGTTCCCGCCGCCGGCGGTGTCGGCCGGCGGACCGCCGAGCGCGAAGTGCCGAGCCAGCTCGAGCACGGCGTCGCCCTGCGACTGCACCGAGCGCAGGTCCACCCGCCCCGCGCCGTCGAGCGGCGTGTGGTAGGCAGCCACGTCACCGATGAAGGCGAAGTTGAGCCCCGGGACGCCGAGTGAGCGAAGCTCGGTGAAGTCGGTGTCGTTGGGCATGAGCTGGTACAGGGCGTAGAACAGCGAGGAGGTGGTGGGCGCGCCGACCTCCCCGGCATATGCGGCGATGGTGGCCAGGTTGGGCACCCCGGTCTCGAACATCAGGGAGCGGCCCCCCGCGCCGCGCGCCTCGACGTTGATCACCACGCCCACCTCGTCGCGCCAGGGGTGGGCGGCTGCGAAGGCGCGCGCCCCCAGCATCCCCTCCTCCTCCGCGTCGGTGAACAGCGCGATCACGTCGTGCCGCAGGGACGGGCCGGCCCGCAGGGCGCGGAGGACCTCCACGAGGATCGCCACGCCGGAGGCGTCGTCGGCGGCGGCGGGGCTGGCGGCGTGGCCGTCGTAGTGCGCCACGAGCAGCACCGCGGGCCCGCCCTCCGTGCCACGGAGCCGGCCCGTCACGTTCCGGACCACCGCCGCCTTGGGGACCCGGGGCGAAGGCTGCACCGCCACCTGGGTGAGGGTGTCGGCGCGGAGGATGCCGAGCACGCGCTCGAGCCAGCGCCGGGTCACCTCGTGAGCCTCGGACCCTGGCGGGCGCGGCGCCGCGGCGAACCGGCGGATGTAGCGCGCCGCCCGGTCGGCCGAGAACTCGAAGGGGGCGGCCGGCCGGTCCGGCAACGGCGGCGGGACCAGGCCGTGGCGCACCCCCGCCGCCACCAGCGCGGCGAGGGCGGTGGCTTCGACCATGCGTCGCAATGCGGTCCCTCGCTCGAAGCTCGAGTGGCGGTGGTGTCGGCGGCGAGCGCCGGCCCCGCCAAGCTAGATGCCACCTCGATCGCGATCAACCATGGTCGGGAGGCGCGGCAGCCACCGACCCGCGGCCTGCGCCGGCAGGTGACGACCGGTCGTGAGTCGGATCGCGAAACGCGAAGGAGGCACCGCGCAAGGCGATGCGCCGGGGGCTGGAGGTCGGAGCCAAGCCGATGCAGCCGAGGTGCTTAGCTGCCCGGGGCGGGCCGCCAGGGCGGCGGCACGGAACTGGCGAAACCGGCTCCCATGCGTGCCGGGAACTTCGTCGCCGCCTTCGCGCTCCTCGCGCTCGTCCTGCTGCCGCCGCACCTGCACGGCGTGTGGGTGGAATCGCTGCCCGCGGTCCGCTCCGAGCCCCCGGCCCAGGCGCGGCGCTACTGGCAGGAGTTGATCGCCTGCACCGGCGTGCGCCCGAAGCGCGGGCGGGGGTTCGCCTCGATCCAGTGGCATCGGGTGGCGGGAAGGCAGTTCGCACGGCCGGACACCGGGCGGGACGTGATCGGCCTCTGGCTCCGCCCCGGCAACGCCGTCGTGCTCGCCGGGGAGTGGTGGGACGACCCCCGGCTCATCAAGCACGAGATGCTGCACGTCCTCCTGCAGACCGGCAGCCACGAGGGAGCGCACTTCGCGGCGGGGCGGGGCCAGGCCTGCGGCCTCTTCCCGGGGTGAGTCCCGCCCCGGCGCCCCGGACTCACTCCCCGGCGATGCGGCGCTCGATCCAGCGCGCGATGTCGGGCTCCGGCAGCAGCGCCTCCCCGCGGTAGACCACCGGGAGACCCTCGAGGTCGGCCGCGAACCGGACCCGGCTCACCTGCCCCGTGGCCACGAGCACCGGCACCACCAGCACGTCCTTCCCCGTCACCTCGGCCTGGAGGCGCACCAGGTCCCGGACCCGCGCGATCGCCTCGGTGCGCACCGGGGCCGGCGCATCGTCCCGCACCAGCTCCACGAGCACGCTCCGGTAGCCGGTGATGGCGCGGACCTCCTCCGCCACGCGGCGCAGGTTCGCCATCCACTCGGCGTAGTCCCCCGCCGAGTTGGGCCCGTGGCCGAGCAGCAGCAGCGCGCGCGTGGGTTCGGGGTCGAGGGCCCGGGCGCGGCCGGCCAGGACGCGGGCCATCTCCGGGGCGTCGTCGAGCGCACGGGCGAGCCGGATGGGGACGGCAGAGCCGGGCCGGGTGATGCCGCCCAGCCCGAGGTGGTGGGCCATCACCGCCTCGAGGGTGTCCACCTCCCCGGTGAGCCAGCGGAGCTGCTCGTAGTGCCCGCTGTGGCTCGAGACCAGCATCGGGACCACGACCACCGCCCGCGCTCCCCGCCGCTCGAGGTCTGCCACCACCGCCTGGAAGGGCGCAGCCTTGGCGCCCGGCCCCATCAGGAAGCTCACCGCCACGGGGCCGGGATGACGAACGGCCCGCGCCACCGAGTCCACCTGGGCATTCCAGTCGGGACCGCCCCCGTGGGCGAGGATCACGACGCCCAGTTCCGCGGGCGCCACCGTTTGACGGCTGCCGGTCGCGTCCGCCCGCGGGAGGGCGCTGTCGCCGTGGCCGTGCGCGGGGGCGGTGCCGGCCTGGGCGCTCAGGACGGCCGGAGCGGTGAGCGAGAGGAGTGCAGTGAGGTGGAAGGTCCGGCGAATCGGCATCGAGCGGTTCCGTGATTGAGAATGACTTTCATCAAGTCTTTCCCCAACCTAGGAGCGATTGCCGAGCAAAGCAATAGGGATTGGACGGGAAGACGGCAGGACGGGGAGCCGGGAAGACGGGAAGACGGGAAGACGGGAAGACAAAGGGGCGCGTGGAGCGCCTTCCCGACTTCCCGCCTTCCCGTCGCCTACGGCGTCGGCGCCTCCGGGCTGTGCCGCACCACGAAGAGGCCCTCCCGCATCGAGGTCACCACGATGGTCCCGCTCGGGAAGTAGGGGTAGTTGCTCCAGGACCCCGCGAAGCCCGGCGTGTTGTCACCGAAGGGCACGGTGTCGAAGTACCCCACCTCCACCGGGTGCGCCGGGTCCGCCACGTCGATCACCCGGAGGCCGCTCACGTAATTCGACTCGAACATGTAGCGGCCCCGGACGTACAGGTTGTGGTCCGACGCGGAGTTGGTGCCGAGGTACTCGGTGAGCACGACCGGGTCATCCAGGTCGGAGACGTCGTAGACCACCGTGCGGGTGCGCGGCACGGTGCCGGCCAGCTCGTCGCCCTCGTCGTTCACGAAGAAATATTTCTGGTCCTCCGACAGCCACCCCTGGTGGGTGTAGGCGGTGTTGGGGTGGGAGGCGCGGGACAGCGCCTTCGGCGCCGCCTTGTCAGTCACGTCCGCGATCCCGAGGGCGGTCTCGGAGGAGTTGAAGCAGATCTCGCGGCCCTGGTAGGTAGCATCGGGGCCCTTGTAGGTCACGCACTGCGAGTCGTGCGTGCCGCCGGTCTTCCGATTGCCGGTCTGGGGGTCGGCAAAGCAGCCGGCGAACTTGGGCGCCCTGGGCTCGCGGATGTCGATCATGTGCAGGGCCCCGCCGCAGGTCTCCCCGCCCATCGAGCTGGACACCGCGTAGGCGAAGCCCGTCGCCTCGTTGATGACGATGTTGTGGGCGCTGTGGATGCCGTGGTAGACCGTGTCCGGCGCCAGCCGAGCCGGCTTCGTGGTGACGCTCCGCAGCCGCGTGAGGTCGAAGACCTGCATCCCGTGCGGGCCCGCGCCGTCCGACACGATGTAGGCGTGGTCCTTGTACACCTTGATGTCGCGCCAGAGGTTGGGCCGCGCCCCCTCGGTGAGCGGTACCTCGGCCACGTACACCGGATTCGCGGGGTCGGTCACGTCCACGAAGGCCGTGCCGTCCATCCGGCCGACCAGGGCGTATTCCCGCCTGGTCTGAGGGTCGGTCCAGCCCCAGATGTCGTTCAGCATGATCCCGCGCGGGGCGCCCAGCTCGCGGGTGGGGATGAAGGAGAGCAGGTCCACCTGCTCGCACTTGAAGCCGGCGATGTCCCCGGCGGCCTCGGCGCACTTCCGTTCCCCGCCCGTGATCCTGGGCAGCCCGGTCTCCTCGTCGGCGAGCTGGCCCTGTTCCTTCCAGGCGCCGGCGTCCTTGCCATAGGTCCAGGCCCGGCCCTCGAAGAAGTCGGTGAAGGGCGCGCCGAAGACCGCCACCTCGCGCGACCCGGCCCCCGAGGAGCCGAAGAACCCGGCCAGGCCCACGGTCTTCACCTCGAGCCGCTGGACCTCGGCCCAGGTGCCATTGGTCTCCCGGAAGACGAGTACGCGCCCGCTGCCGCCGCCGCCCATCGGGGCGCCCACCAGGAGGTCGCCACCCGCCGGGGTGATGCTGGCGCCGGTCATCATCGGCCCCTGCACCTCGGCCGGGGCGAGGCGTGCCGTCTCGCTCCAGCCGCCGCCGGTGCGGCGGAAGCGGAGCACCGCGCCCGCGCCGCGCGCGGTGCCCGGCGCCCCGACCCACACGTCCTCGCCCTGGAGCAGGAAGCTGGCGCCGAGGTTCCCCACCGTGGTGTCCGGACTGGTGATGGTGCCGGCGCCGGCGAGGGTGCCGCCGGTCACGTCGAAGGCCCAGACCCGTCCCGGCATCCGCGCCCCACCCATCCCGCCCGGCCCGGAGGCGCCGACGAGTGCCCGGCGCGCGTCCATCGCCACGGCCCCACCGAAGTGACCCGCGCTGTCGCGATCCCGGGGCTCGAGGGTGTGGACGATGGTGAAGTCGTTCCCCTTCCGACCGAGGAAGTAGGCCGCCCCCCGGTTGTGGTCACGACCCGGAGCGCCGACGAGGAGGGCCCCGGGCGCGGCGGCCACCGCGGCGCCGAACCGGTCGCCCTCGGCACCATCGGGCAGGCCAAACCGGGCCATCTGCCGCCACTCGGTACCGGCGCGCTCGAAGACGTAGACCGCCCCGCGCTTGGCGGCGCCGGGCGCCCCGACCACGACGAAGTTCCCCTGGGCGACGAGGGAGGCGCCGAAGGCGTCGCCCACCGACGCATCCGCCGCCTGCAGCTTGCCCGCGGGCGTCCACGCCCCACCCGCGCGGCGGTAGAGGTAGACCACGCCCGGCGCCGAGGAGGGCATCGGGAAGCCCTGCACGGCGGCGGTGCGGCCGACGAAGAGGAGATCACCCGACATCGCGACGGCGGAGGCGTAGCCGATCATCGAACCAGCCGGGCCGCCGGGCGCGGTCTGCGCCGCGAGCGGCGCGGCCAGGGCGAAGGTGAAGGCGAGGGCAATGACGGGCAGGCGCATCGGGGCCGGACCTCTGGATGGGGGATCAGGGCTGGACGGGCGAATCTAGGGGTAAGTTTCCGCCCCGGCCAGCGGCGTGGCGGGCCGGCAGGTTTCGGATGGGGACACCCGGAACTCGGCGTCCAGGCGGGGGTCGTTCCCCTCGCGCAATCGCCTTGGCGCCCGTAACTTCCCTTGTCCGCCCTCCGCCCTCCCCCGGGCGGGCAGGATCCCACCGCCAGCCGGGCCGGAAAGGCCCCCAGGATGACCCAGACCGAGCGCTCGTGTCCGGCCTGTCACACCCCCCTCCCCGAGGCGGCGCAGTTCTGCATGCACTGCGGCCGCGCCACGCCAACCGACCCGGGCGTGCCGCCGCGCACGATGCCGACGGGGGCCATCGAGGTGGCCAAGGTGAAGCGGGTGCTGGCCGACCGGTACCGGGTCGAACGGGTGATCGGCGAGGGCGGGA